>JBBSHP010000306.1:0-6078 GCA_038232555.1 Bryobacterales bacterium | reverse complement strand
ACAAAGTGGGGTACGATCCTGGCGGTGACGAGCAATTGCGAGCTTCTGTGGCTGAGGCCGGCAACCACAAGCCTCTGGCCGGCGCTTACAAATTCAGTGGAGCGGAGCCGGCGCCCACAGTACTGTACCGCAAGGAACCTTCTTACACCGAGGAAGCCCGAAAAGCAAAGATATCCGGCACGGTTCTCGTCACCTTGGTGGTGGGTGCCGATGGGATTCCGAGTGACATCAAAGTGGTCCGGGGTCTCGGTTATGGACTCAATGAGAGCGCTGTGGCGGCAGTCAAGGACTGGAGGTTCAAGCCTGACATCAAGGACGGCAAGCCCGTTGCTGCATACGCGAATATCGAAGTCAACTTTCGCTTGCTGGACGGTCCGCCTGCCGAGGCAGAAGCGAGGACCGCCGATCCGAAAACTGCCGAAGAAGCCTACCGGCGCGGCATGCTAGCGTTTCGGACGCGGCATCCCGATGAGGCGCTCGCTCTCCTGGGTAAAGCTATCGCAATGAAACCCGACTGGGCCCTGCCCTACATCGGGCGTGCGCGCGCCGAATATCAGGAGAGGCGATACACCGAAGCCATCCACGATTTCGATGAAGCCATCCGGCTGGATCCCAAATGCGCGCAATGCTTCGATACGCGGGGCCTCGCTTATTCTTACAGCGGCCAACACGCCCGGGCCATTGAGGATTACACCCGCGCGATCGCCCTGAATCCTCAGTCGGCAGCGCCTTACAACAATCGCGGATGGGCGTACACTGCCCTCGGAAAACCCGAGAAAGCCCTTGAAGATTTAAATGCGGCCACCCGGATAGCGCCCGACTATGCCAAAGCCCAGGAGAACCGCGCGTTGGCCTATACCAAGTTGCAGGACTGGCCTCAAGCCATTGCCGGTTACACCGCCGCCATTGAGGCCAACCCGTCCCGCTGGCAATACGAAAGACGAGCCGAAGCGAAGCGCGCCGCCGGTGATGTGCAGGGCGCCGAAGAGGACCTGCAGAAAGCGGCCCAGCTGCCCGTTAATTCAGGGGAGCCGCCGTCGCAGTAGCAGGCCGCTCAATCCACCACCGAACTCCAGCCCCGCTTCGAAAGATCCCAGTAAATAACCGAGCCCGCCAGCAGGCCGCAGGCCAGCAACCCCAAGCCGAGCGCGGTTTCCTTCAGCAGCAATTTGCCGACGCCGAACAGCACTCCGTAAATCAGCACGCAGCCGCAGATCCAGTCGATCAAATTACGCACGCCGTCGCGGGAGGGCCGAACGTCGGGAGCCAGAGCCGCAATGGGCCGCCAACCGTTCAGGGATGGGCGGGTGCGCCGGTAGAATGCGACCAGTGTCTCATTCGATTCTGGTTTGGTGGCGAAGGTCACGCCTAGCCAGCAAGCGGTAGTGACGATCACGGTGACGATCATGATCCAGGCGAAGTCCACCGGATTGTCGCCATTCCAGCCTACGACGGCTTGCAACACCACCGAAACGACCAGCGCGGCGAGCATGGCCGACACTTCGCTCCACGCGTTGATGCGCCACCAGTACCAACGCAGCAGCAACACCGCGCCAGTGCCGGCACCGATCGAGAGCATCCATTTCCAGGCGTCTCCAATGGAGGTCATATAAAACGTGACGACGACCGAAATGGCCGTCAGCAGCACCGTGGCCCACTGCGCCGCCGAGACGTAATGCTTGTCCGTCTCATTCGGCCTGAGAAAGCGCCGGTAGAAATCGTTGACCATGTAGCTGGCGCCCCAGTTCAGTTGCGTCGCGATGGTGGACATGTACGCCGCGGCGAAGGCGGCGACCATCAAGCCACGCAGCGAGGGAGGCAGGTACGCGATCATCACGCGGATATAGCCCGTTTCAGGATCTTGCAGGTTCGGGAAAAGAACCAGTGAACACAGGGCGACCAGTATCCACGGCCAGGGCCGCACCGCATAGTGAGCGATGTTGAACCACAGCGTCGCGAGCAGCGAGTTCTTCTCATCCTTGGCGCAGAACATTCTTTGGGCGACGTAACCGCCGCCGCCCGGCTCCGCGCCGGGGTACCAGGAGGCCCACCACGTCATCGAAACATACACCAGAAACGTGATCATCGGCATCCATGCGGAATGCAGATCCGGGATGAAGTTGAGCACGGACCCGCCTCCTCCGCCCGCGGCTGCCCCGCTGGCTTGCCGGGCCGCATCAATTGCGAGCAGCTTGGTCTTGAGGGCGTCCATTCCACCTACGGCTTGCACGGCGTAAATCGCCAGCGCGATCACCATGCTCATCTTGATCACAAACTGAAACACATCCGTTACCAGCACTCCCCAGAGCCCTGACAAAGTCGAGATGGAAGAAGTAAGCGCAATCAAAGCGATGACGATCAGCAGAGCTCGCCACTTCTCTACGCCAAGAATGAGCATCAGGATTTTGACCATAGCCAGGTTGACCCAGCCCAGGATGATGCAGTTGATGGGAATACCCAGGTAGAGCGCGCGGAAGCCACGCAGAAATGCGGCAGGTTTGCCGGAATAGCGAATCTCAGAGAATTCGATATCCGTCATCACGCCCGACCGGCGCCACAGGCGGGCGTAGAAGAACACGGTCATCATCCCGCTGGCGACAAGGTTCCACCAGACCCAATTTCCGGCGATTCCGTTCTTGGCGACGAACCCGGTGACCACCAGCGGAGTGTCGGCGGCGAACGTAGTCGCAACCATCGATGTACCCGCCAGCCACCAAGGCACATTCCGGCCCGAGAGGAAGAACTCCGACATGTTGGTCCCGGCCCGCGACCGGTAATACAGTCCGATGCCGATATTGAAGAGGAAATAAAGCGCGACTACGGCCCAGTCAACGAGAGTTAGCTGCACTCTGGGATTGTACCGAGAGCAAAGGCTGTTGAGCTAACCTGATCCGAAAAAAAAGCGTCGGGCGATGGTGTCACTCTCGCGGGATTGTCGTTCTTCCCAGTAGGGAGACCTCCACATGAAACGAATAAGCCTGATATTACTTCTTACCTGTTTCGCTGCGGCAGTGGCACAAACGCCGGTCGCGATCGCGTACCGGGTGGATACAGCGGCCGGAACTAATGCAACCCTGGAGGGCGTTCCGGCTCTCGAGGAGTACATCAGCTATCCGAATTCCATCGCTGTGGATAAACAGGGGAACGTCTATTACAACGACCTTTCCCGGGCGCTTATTCGAAAAATAGACGCAGCCGGCATCGTCACCACTGTTGCAGGAAACGGCACGAGCGGGTATAGCGGCGATGGCGGCCCTGCTACCGCCGCCCAGATCAACGGCGACGAGAACATCGCGGTCGGGGCTTCCGGGAACCTCTATTTGAGCGACACTTACAACCTTGTGATACGGCGGGTGACCCCGGACGGCATCATTAGGACCATCGCGGGGAACGGGCGGAGCGGTGGAACCGGCGATGGCGGGCCCGCTCTGGCTGCTTCGCTGAATCTTCCCGGCGGCATTGCAGTGGACGCGCAGGAGAATGTCTATTTCATCGGCGTGGATGGCCGGGTGAGAAAGATCACAGGCGACGGCAAGATCGACACAATTGCGGGGAATGGAACTTTCGGCTTTTCCGGTGATGGCGGTGACGCGCGGAGCGCGCGTGTCAGCGGCACCGACGTGGCCGTCGATAGGGACGGGAATCTTTTCATCATCGATCCCTTCAGTTATCGCGTCCGCAAGGTAACTCCGGACGGTCTCATCACCACTGTCGCGGGAGCAGGACAATTCAGTGCCAGGGGCGAAGGGGATGGAGGCCCGGCGATTGCCGCTAAATTGGGAAGCTTGTCCTTCGGCGCCATTGACGGCAACGGCGGCCTCTATCTACCGGAGAAGAACGGCCGCGTGCGGCACCTACGGGCGGATGGCATAATCGAAACCGTAGCAGGAACTGGCTTAGCCGGTTTTTCCGGCGACGGCGGCCCCGCCAGTGAGGCAAAGTTCAATCTTCCGAATGCTGCGGCGGTGGGGCCGGACGGCAGCCTATACATCACTGACCTCTTTAACCATCGCATCCGAAAGGTGAGCCCGGATGGTGTGATTTCAACGTTCGCCGGCCGGGGCCGCTTCGGCGGCGACCAAGGACCCGCGAGTGCGGCGATCCTCAACGATCCGGTGGGCGTCGCTCTCGACGGGAGCGGCAATCTGTATTTTTCCGAATCTGCTGGGGCGCGGATTCGTAAAGTCGACGCGAGCGGAACAATTGTCACCGTTGCCGGGACGGGGAACCCGGGTCAGGTTTCCGCCTCGGGCCCGGATGCCACAAAATTGGATCTGGTGAACCCCGGAGTGATGGCGGCGGACGTGGCTGGAAACGTGTATTTCGTCGAGGGTCTTAGGGTGCGGCGTCTATCGCCGAGCGGCGAGCTGACCACCTTTGCGGGAAACGGCCAGTTGGGACGTCAGGTTGAAAACGGCCCCGCTACTTCCGCATCGTTTGGCGGAATCCCACAAGGTCTCGCGGTCGATTCCGCAGGCTCGCTCTACATCGCCGATTCTGGTAACGGCGTAATTCGTCGGGTGAGCGCCGATGGAACCATCCAGACCATGGCGGGGATGGCTGGGACATTTGGATTCGGCGGGGACGGAGGGCCTGCTACTTCAGCGCAATTTCGATCCCCGGGCGGGATCACTTTCGACGCGATGGGAAACCTTCTTGTTGTGGACGTTAACAACCGGAGAGTACGGCGCATCGCTCCGGACGGAACGATCACCACCGTGGCCGGAACCGGACGCCTGGCGTTCCTGGACAATGGCTGGCCGGTGCCCCAGGGCGATGGCGGTAAGGCTGTGGAGGCTCAACTGTTCGGCCCCGTAAGCGTGGCTGTAGATTCGGCCGGCAACATCTTCATCGGGGAACATCAATATGCCTTCTATATGGGCAACCGCATCCGGCGAGTGACTCCGGACGGGCTGATCGAAACAGTTGCAGGTACCGGCGATTACGGCTTCAGTGGTGATGGCGGGTTGGCTCGCAACGCGCAACTGCATTGGGTATCCCAACTCGCCTCGAACGCGAGCGGGCAGGTGTACTTCGCCGATCGATTGAACTACAGAGTGCGGGTCTTAACCCCGATCTATGGGACCCTTACGCCGCCTTCCACTACTGGAAAGGCTTCCAGCCGACGGTAACTATCGGTACTGGCTCTGGAGCGGGCTGGCTCATTAGCAGAAATCGCTGGCCGTCAGGCGAGGCGGCATAAGTGTAACCGTGCTCTCCGGCCGGCGGCGCACGAAAGAGCTGTTTCGGTTGTCCCGTTCGGGGAGCCTGCCCGGCGTCCGTCTCGACCGACACTGCGGTAAGCCAGCCCTTTTTATCGAGGAAGAACAACTCCCGGCCGTCCCCGCGCCAGACCGGCCGGGACCCTCCATCCGTGTTGAGGGGAAAAACGCGGCCGGAGTCTTCGAACGGGCTGAGGCACATTGTCCACTTCCCGGGGACTTCGCACACATAGGCCACCCAACGCCCGTCGGGCGAACTGCGGGGCTGGGTTTCGCTAAGCGGTGTAGCTCTCCAATCCCGGGAAAAGCCAGATTTAAGATCCACTAGAAAGATGTCGAAACCGGTAGTCTTCCTGTGTTCAAAGGTAACCCCTAGAGCATAGCGGCCATCCGGGCTGATAGTCTCGAGCACGCTGTCACCCGGCGATCGGTAAATCAATTCCGCTTGTGAACCTACGCCCAGTTTCTGGCGGTAAATGTCTTCGTGCTCCCGCTCCGTCAAGGTGAAGTAGATGGACTCTCCATCCGGCGACCAAATTGGAAAGAAGCAGTTTTTCAAGCAGGAGGTTAACCGTTGCGCTCTGGTTGCATCCGCGGACCAGAGATTCATGGCCGCCCGATTGTCCTCTCGTTTCGCGAAAACAGCGCGCCGTCCATCCGGCGACAACGCGAGGTCGATCAAGCCCGTACCTTCGATCGCGAGTTCGCCCAAGGCACGGCCGGTCCGGTCCACCCAGGTGGGCTTACCGGCATTTTGCGATAACGGCCAGTGCACGAGTACGCCTGTACCAGATAACGCGAACCCCGACATCGTAAGTTCCGGCGATGCCTGAGTCTCCCCACCACTCCAATCGTT
>JBBSHP010000305.1:0-6088 GCA_038232555.1 Bryobacterales bacterium | reverse complement strand
TCAGGAATGATCGAATACGGCGGGCCGCTCCTATATCACGGCGGCGAAGACCAGCAGAGATCGTTTGATTCCACCTGCCGGAAGTTCCGGCGGTTTCTCACCGAGGCGGCTCGCTAACCCACAAATTCCCCCGACGAGCCTTTTTTTTAGCAATTATTTCTTCTACGCTCGCTGGGACATCGCCTACCTGGCTCTGATCCCGATTGCCTCCTCCTGCGATTTCTGCATCAGTCCGGCACTCGGTTCGGAGCAAAGCCGGTGGCAATCCAAATCGGTGCGGGGCGCGCTGATCGCGCTCAGATACTACTCAACATCGGCCTGATCGCCGCGCTCAAGTACATGCCGTTGGTTCTGCGAACCTGGTCGGAATGGGCCGGCACTCCAACCCGAATCTGGCCTTGGGCGCTGCAACTCGGCGTATCTTTTTACGCGTTCCAGTCGTTAACTTACACCATCGACCTTTACCGGCGCGACGCGGAACCTTGCGGCAGCTACTTGACCTATCTGTCCGCCGTGAGCTTCTTCCCAACCACTCTGGCAGGCCCGATCATTCGCGTCAACGACGCTGATTCCACAGCTCCAAAACGGAAGGCTTCTGGAGCCGTCCGACGGCGGGCGCGCGCTCTTCCTGATCGGTCTCGGGCTGGTGAAGAAGCTCCTGATTGCCGACTACCTGGCCGAGCACCTGATGAATCGCGTATTCGATCTGCCTAAACTGTACTCGGGAACTGAAGTGCTGACCGGCGTGTATGCCTAGGGGTTCCAGCTCTACTATGATTCTTCCAGGTACACGGATATCGCAATGGGCTCGGCGCTGCTGCTCGGCATCCGACTGCCGGCCAACCTTCAATCGCCCGTATGCGGCTGAAAACATCGCGGATTTCTGGCGCCGATGGCACATCACGCTCTTCACGTGACTGCGCGATTATCTCTATTTCTCGCCGCCCAGACTGCGCTCGCGCTGGAAGATCTGCACTTATCTCAACCTGGTAGTCACGATGGCGATCGGCGGGCTATGGCACGGCGCGAGTTGGAATTTCCTGATCTGGGGCCTGATCCACGGGATCGGGCTGGCGATCGTTCGCTGGATACAAGTACTCAGGAAGAACACGAGGCCATCCGCACATCCGGCCGCTCGCATTGCGCGAGTGGTGATCACTTTCCACTTCGTTCTATTCGCCTGGACCTCTTTCCGTGCGCCTTTCCTGTCCACCGCGCGAGACATTCTAATGCAGATCTCGTCATTCACAGTCAGCTTCGCCACCGTCGGCCCCCCGTTCGCGCTGGTGCTGACCGTGGCGGTCCTGGCGCACTATGTCCCGGACCACTGGTACAGCCGCAGTCTCGAATTCTATTCGGCGAATCCCTATTATGTGCAGGCGGCGGCCGTGGCGCTACTCGTGATTGCTATTCAGTATGTCGCCGCGACCGGAGCCGTGCCGTTTATCTACACACGGTTTTAGCGCAGGCAGTTGCTTCCTCCCAAGACGTCTCTCGCTATTGCGTGCTTCTCCGTGTTGGTTCTGTTGCTGGTAACGGCGGACCTCGTACGACCGGTGGACTTTGCAGCGGTGGTCGACTTCCACCCTCGCCCATCCACAACACCTTGGCTCTGAGATCGACAACGGATTCTCACACCTGGTGGAGCCGCCCGGCTCGCTGGATTCGTTCTACCGAGCTTTGTCCCGCACCGAAGCCAAGCAGAACGTCACGCGGATTCTGCACTACGGAGTTTCGCCCGTTACGGCGGACTCGATCACCGCGGAATATGCGGTCACTGCTTCAGCAACAATTCGGCAACCGGGTCGCGCGTGCTCTGGAGGTTCGGTCCGAGAAGGTTTACTCGAATATTCGCAGATATGGGAATACGTCGTCGGCATCCATGTTGATCGCGGCCGCGATGTGGTGGGCGGAGAGCCAACCCCGATCAGGCGCAGCGCTCTGCCTGGCAACCTTCGGCGCGGGCTTCCACTGGGGCGCTATATTGGCGGAAGTCGAGAAATAAGTGAATACATGCCAACTCTAATCGAAAAACCCACTACGATACCGGTGCCCGGTAACAAGCGCATCGACGAGTACATCGGTCACGTCAACTCCGGTACTGCCGGGCTCAGCGTGGCGCGCATGCAAAGCCCTAAAGGGTGGAGCGAGCCCGGCCAGCAACCCGATTTCGACGAATACACGCTGGTGCTCGGAGGCATGATGCGAGTGGAGCACCAGTCCGGCGTAACCGAAGTTCGCCCCGGCCAGGCGATCATCGCGCACCGCGGCGAATGGGTCCGCTACAGCACGCCGGACGGCGCCGAGTACATCGCCATATGCTTACCCGCGTTCAGCCCGGGCTCCGTCAACCGCGACCCCGCTTGATGTAGGACACATCCAGCTTGTCCTAATTCTGAGTTTTCGCCCGACCACTCGTGACGTCGCATCGCGGATCGCCTCCAGCGTCGCCGCAGTCTTCTCATTCGGTTCAGGCCCCACCACGGTCCCGGCGAACACCAGCGGGATCACCCGCTTCAGCGCCGTGCAGGTGGCCACTCGCCTGATCGTAGTCTGAAAGCGCTGGAGACGCATCGCCTCCCAGCGGACAAGTCCTCAGCAGGTCCAACCGTTATTTGGGGGCGGGACGAGGTCGGGTATGTTGCTCAACTCTGGACGGACCTTCACGATGCGCATTTCCGAGGATTGACTGGGTGCGTCCAGGCGGACTTCTCTTGCGCTCGCTGCTAAAAACGGCCACGAGGCGGGCCGGTTTCGGCTCGCCACCAAAGCGCCCTCCATCGACTGACCGTTCCGGTTCAAAACGCGCGGTTTTCCTTACCATGCTCGCTTGAGCATCGGCTAACTCTAGAACGTTAGCCTGCCCGAGAATTGGACCTGCCGGGGCGTCCAGTAGGAGGTTTGCAACGACTCCGTTCCGTCGGTTGTGTTCGGATTGACGCGGCCCTGGATGTTGAATGCGTTGAACGCATCCACGTTCAAACGAAACTTCACGCGCTCAGTTATCGAGAACACTTTGTACAGGGAAACATCCGCCACATAGTTGAAGGGCCCCAGTACTGTTGCTTTTGAGAAGGGATTGGCACCGGCCGGGCCCGGCGAATAACCTGTCAAAACCGACGTTCCGTTTTTAAGTGGGACCAGCACGCTGTTTGTGCCGTAGTTCGGCGTGCCGGGCGTGTTGTTAATGGGCGTCTGATAGGGAGTGTAATTCTGCGGAAGACCCGTGACGCCACCGTTTGGATTGTTGATCAAGTTCGGCGCAATATATCCGTTGAACCACTGGTAAGCGGGGCGGCAAACGCCGCTGCGGCAATCCGTGATGGGAACCGCGCTCTTATAAACCTCCAGATTGGAAGTGGGCCCCCAGTTCCCGGATGCGGGCTGGAATGACTGTGAGACAAGGTTCCCCACGGAGGAGATCTGGTAACCGCCCAGTAAAGCGTCTACTAATCGGTTCGAGTTTCCCAGGAACCGCTTTCCCTTACCCACCGGCAATTCCACAACACTGTTGAAGCTAAGGCGATGAACGGGAATCGCAGTATCCGGCTTGTAGTTTTCAAAGCGGTTTAGCTCTTTGCTAGGTTTCGCGAGCGTTCCCGTATTAAGTCCCGCGGGTAGAACCCCGGGCGCGAATAGCTCGGCCGGATACAGCACGTTGTCGCGGAAGGTGTTCCCGCCGATGCGGAAGGCTTTTGAAAACACATAAAAGACTTGATATCCGTAACCTTTGCGGAAGGGCCGCTGGTAGTTCAGTTGTAGCGAACTATCGTTTGCGAAACCCGTTTTCGTGGAGATCAGGTTCGTCCCGTAGGTCAACTTGTCATAGGGCCGGGTTGCCGTCGCGGCATAAGTTCCGGTCGGTGGGACCACACCGTTGATCGTTTCATACACATATGCCGAAGGGGCGGCATTGTACTGATAGTTTTGGTCCAGATTGTCTGAATGGACAAACAGGTAAGTGGCGCGGAACACGGAGCCGCCTCCCAGGGGCTGCTCAACAGTGAAGTTCGCCTGCTTCACGTTCGCGGGAGCATAGTTCGGATCGAGCGTGGATACGGAGATGCCCGGAAGCAGCGCGTTCACTTGATTGGTATCCACCACGTTGGCGCTGTTGAGCCCGGCAATTACGGTTTGCGGATTCCGCAGCAGATAATTTGGCAGACCATCCGGTGATTGTCCAGCGTCGGTGTAGCTCTTTGTGTAATTCGCAACGAACGGAAGATTGGCGATCGGCACTCGAACCGAATTTCGAACCGGCACAGGATAGATATAGCCGCCGTAACCACCGCGCAAGACGGTGGCCCGCTTCCCGCTGAACGGAGTATAGGCAAAACCCAGGCGCGGGCTGAAATTCACCAGGTTGTTGAAGATTCCGGAGGTTGGGATCCCGGCCTGCTGCGGCGTTTCAAACTTGACGCCAAGGTTCTGCAGATTAGTGAGGATCGCGGGTGTAGTGTACCCCTTGTCCACATAGAACTGCAAAGGATTTTGGAGCACCAGCCCGTCATGCGCCAAATCGAAGCTGACCGCGAGCCCACTTTCGGTATAGGGAGCGGGATGAGCTTCGTAGCGGATCCCAGCGTTTATGGTGAGCGAGCGGCTCACTTTGTAGTTGTCCTGGAAATAGAAATCAAGCTCCTGTTCGCGGAATCGTCCATAGGGAGCGTTCTTTCTCTGCGTGTAAGAACTGGCCGCGCCCAGGAAAAAATCGGCCTCCTGATAGCCAGTATTGGACCGGGAGCCATAGTTGGTTCCGGTTGCGGGATCGTAAACGGCAGTGGCCTGATTGCTGAACGCAATTGTGTCGGCTGCGCGGTCAGGCAGATAACCGAAACGCTCATGGCGATATCGAGCGCCGAATTGAAACTGGTGCTTGCCAAATATTTTGGTGAAGTTCTGATCGAAATTGGTCAGGATCTGGCTTTCGCCGTAGTTATACTGCGATCCACCATACGGCATGATCAGGTTCGCGCCAATGGTGGGGAAGCCGGACTGCCCGAAGTTGTTCGGCAGGCCAAGAAGCTTCTCGTAATTCTGGTTGACATCGCCGGCACCCTGGAAATATTGACGCATCCACTGCTGGCTTAAAATCGTTTCGGAGAAGAACGTCGGCGAGAAGACGTGTGAGAACCCGACGGCGGCGCTGATGGTGGTCACCAGAATCTGCTGGTAACCGGTTGCCCCGGCGGGCAAACCGCCACCGGCGATATTGGCGGGCGAATTGTTCGGGTAGTTGCGGAGCCCTTGCTGGAATTGGTTGATGTGGGTGAAACGCGCGTAAGCCCGATTGTTCTGGTCGAAAACGTGATCCAGCCGGAAGCTGACATTGGGAACGTTTTGCTTGACGTTGTTTGTATCGTTGAAGTTTGAACTCACTAGCGGGTTGTCCGCGCTGGTGGGCAGCGGCGTCGCTGCGTAAATTGCCTTTGCCAGAGGACTGATCCGGTTGATGGGAATTTGGTTGTTCGGGAACGGCAGGCGCTGCAGAGTGATGGGGTCGGTTGTGCTGGGATCGTAGAGGATCTGTTTTACGCCGGCTCTGTTAATCAAGCCACTGAAATCGCCATTCCGCATCGCAACCGTAGGAACGAAGACGAGCTGACTGGAGGCCTGCCGGAGCGAGAACCGCTCGTAGGCGAAAAAGAAGAACGATTTATTTCTTCCGTCGTACAGCTTGGGGACCATGATGGGTCCGCCGATGGAGGCTCCGAACTCGTTGCGCACCAGATGGGGCGCGGAGAAGTTAGCCGGGTTCTGCCGGGCTCGGGCGACGCCGATGGCGTTGTTTCGCGCGGTTTCGAAGAACGATCCGTGCAACAGGTTCGTTCCGGATTTGGTGGTGATAATGGCCGTGGCAGGGGTTGCAAATTGGGCGCTGGAATTTAGCGTTTCGATTCTGACTTCCTGAACGGAATCCGGGTCCGGCAACTGAGCCTGAGCAGAATTTCCCTCGCCGCCAAAGTTGCGGTTGGTCATCGGTGCGCCGTCCTGGGTGTATTCGAGTCCCTCAGGCATTAAGCCGTTGGCACGCTGGCCGCCTGCTTCCAAGCCCGGCGTGGTTGCAGCGGCGAGACCCAGCAGGTTG
>JBBSHP010000304.1:0-6108 GCA_038232555.1 Bryobacterales bacterium | reverse complement strand
CTATATCACGGCGGCGAAGACCAGCAGAGATCGTTTGATTCCACCTGCCGGAAGTTCCGGCGGTTTCTCACCGACGCGGCTCGCTAACCCACAAATTCCCCCGACGAGCCCATTTTTGAGGAGCTGGTTATCGATCATGCCAAGAACCTCGGTATGGCCCTTAATCATGGTCTCTATATATAAGCGCTTGCGAACTCTCGCCGTCGAGCGGTGCCAGAGCGGCGAGCTCCCCCGCACCTTTCACGCGCAGCTTGTCCACTGCGGCGGTTTCCATCGGCGTGACGTTGATCTTCTGCCCGAGCTTCAACGTCTCATCGAGGTTCATCCCATGCTCCTTGTGCAGCATCTTCGCGTACTCCGCGACCTGCGGGCTCAACTTTTTCTTTCCGGCTTCGAGCGCCGCGACGATTTCGTCGTCGTTGACCGTCTTTGCTTCTGCTCCTGTACTGCGGATCGCCCGTCGGCCGTTCGGGGGAGCCCGGTATGACGGGCTTGTCTGCGAACATCACATCATCCTTTTTTGGCTGGAACTGGAGCGCGGTGGTGTAAGGCGGGTTCCTAAAGCATCATCGACGACGTTCTGACCGAAGGCCTTGCGCGCCTCGTCCGCGCTCTTTTTCCCCATCACGATGTCATTGGCGAGATTGAGCGTGAGGATGTTGTGCCCTTCCAGGTCACACCCTGCGGACATCTCGCCTCTCGTCCGGTCAAAGGTCAGGCTGCCGTTGTAAGCCGTGAGGGCATCTGCTTTCTCGACCGGTCCTAGTTCAGTCCAGCTGCTGTGGCGGGTTGCCCTTCCTCGACCAGACGCACACCCTGGCCATGGCTGGCCGCCAGAAAGGGCGTGAATGCTTGCCCCGTCGTCAGGTTCACGACTGTGATCTTGAAACGCTCGCTACTGGCTCATTCCAGCGATCGCGAGATTCACGGTATTCGAAGCAGCTGTTCCGGCACGGAGTACAACCGGCGCGGTCGCACCCGGCAGGCCGGAAGGAACGCGTACGGCAGTCTGAAACAGTCCCGCGAAACCGGGCGAAGCTATCGAGTAAATCACCTCGGCCGGCTGCCCGCCGATGGTGACGGTGACAGGTTGCGTATCGATCCGGGCATCCCTCGCGACAAGAGCGCCCGTCTGCAACCTCGAAGAGTTAAGCCCCAAACCGGTTGAATAGAGCAGGAGTATATCACCGGCACGCGCGGGATTGTCGGCGCGAACGCGCGAGAAGTCCGAGTTCTTGAGGATAAAGCCGCCAATTTCATCAAACAGCACCGCAGGCGCAACCTCGGTGACGAGCACATCCAGGGATTGACTCATAGCGGTACCGCTTATGACGACCACCGGCTGCGACGCGCGCGGTGTTTCAAAGGGGACTTGAGCCACAATCCCCGTCGGGCTCACCATGAGGACAGGCGCCGGACGGCCGGCAATCGTGACCCTCACGTTATTGAGAGTGGTTGGAAGGGTAGAGCCAGTGAAGCCGGAGAGATCCGCATTTCCAGCCGCCAGATTTGAGCCGAAAATACGTATGAGCGAGCCGGGAGCAACGGCCGGCGATGCGAAGTCGGCGTTGACGGCCATCACGGCCGTGATAGCGGGCGCGTTCGTGGGCGTGCCCGTGATCTTCCAGATCGCTCCCGTTCGCGGCGGGAACTCGTATGGGACCTGGCCGGAAGCCGCGCGGGCGGGATTGACGCGGGCGATTCCATAATCGACGATGTACATGGCTCCATCGGGGCCGAACTTTACATCGAAGGGCCGCTCAAGACCCATTCCGGCCGCACCTTGTCCAGATGCCGGACCGGAGCGTACATTACGGGCGAACGGCACAGCCCGCCGACTTACGGGATCAATGCGGACCACCTGGGAGCCGGTCGTCTTGTTTAACAGCGGATTCGTGCCCGGCGCCAGATCGCCCCACTCAGCGACGAAGATCTGACCGGCCATGGTACCCATCGATGCGGGCGCGATATCCATTGCCGAGGGCGAGGAACCGATCTCGTGAAGCCCCGCGATTAGCGAACGATCAGCGACCCTGAGGCTGCTTGCGGCATGATCGATCAGGAACCGGAGATTCTTGTCGGTTTGCGCCATGCTGCCAATGAAAACCGGCGCTTTCAGCGATTCCGGAGAATCGAATTTCGGGTCGGTCACAGGCTCCAGTGCCGCCGAGAAATCAGGCCATCCGTACCACATGTTCTCCCGAACCTTGTAGGTGGCATCGAACTGATCGTTGACCGGCCGCGAGCCGCGCACGTCATAGCCATTGACGGCGGCAAACATCTCTCCTCGTGAATCCCAGACCATGTCGATCACATTTCGGAAACCATGGGCGTACGGACGAAGGGAGCCTTCCGGGTTGTTCAGATCGAAAGACAGAATCGCCCCGCCACACTTGTTCATGCCCCGTATCCGTTGTCCCGAAGTGGTCATTGTTCCGAACGGAACGAAACCTCCCGTCATAGCGATGTCGTCCGGTTCGGGCGTGCGGAAGTCCGGGGTTGCGAAGTTCACGCCGGTGAGCACGTAATCGACACAGGGTGTGGTTCGCACCATCGGACTCCGCGTCACAAATGGCGCATTATCAATACCGACCACGGCTGAATTCGCAGCAGGACCCGATGCAAAGTAAACACGGCCGTCAGGCCCGACCCGAATGGCATTGACCTGATGCTCGGACTGACTATCGATGATGCCTGTAATCAAGCGGGTCACGGTACCTGTGAGTGTCACGCGTGAAACGGCGCCGGTGCGGTCCGAAGGCTCGCGGTGGGTGATCAGAAATGCCCCATTGTGCCAGGTTATGCCCACCGCCGAGTCGGCGATACCCTTGTCCGCCAAGTTGACAACCTCCACGACCCGATTTCCCTCGATGCGCAGGATACGCGCCGGAGGCGGCTCTTCCAGAAACTGTCCACCAGCTTCCACGACATACATCTTGCCCTCGTTATCCCAGGCGAGGGAGGTCGGGTACGTGAGGCCATCGACGACTTTTTCGATGCGAAAGCCGGGCGGAAGTTGAACAGTTGGAAAGGAGGATTGTTGAGCCTGAAGCCGGGCCGTCGACAAGGCACCGAGGGACACGCATACTATGGCCACGGCAAGCCAGGCTGCCTTGCTTTTCATGAGAGTCATTCCTCCAGAACGGTGATACCGCCGCCCACGCTGTGCTTGAATCAGTTGCAGTCTTCTAGCGTTTCTCTTCTATGTGCAAATCGCCCAACGATGGACCTAAAACAGCAAACAGCTTTTGCACTTTATGATCCAAACTCGCTGACGTTCGCAGACTAACGTTGGCCACGAAGCAAATAAAGGAGTCTCCTATATGAAACCTTCGGTGACGTTACAGAATTGCCAATCTCGCGTCGGCTGCATAGAAAAAAGTATTGAGCCATGCGTAAAAAGGACATGCCTGAGTTTCCCGATCACCGGGATTGCCTGGGGCTCTCTGAGGCGGTACGCGCGCATCCTGCGTTTCAGGCGATCGGACGTGAGATCCGCTACCGCAAGGGAGCCTATATCTGGCGTCTGGAAGATGCGGCGGACAGACTCTACGTGCTCCAGCAGGGCCAGGTCGTCGAACTCCGCGGGCCACAGCGTCGAACAGGATAATCACCCGGGTGGTGACTCCGGGCGAACCTTTCGGTTACATCTGTGCTTCTGCGCGCCGAAAGGCGGCGTTCGAGGTTCAAGCGCCCGGGCCACTTCGGACGTCGTTGTCCTGGAAGTAAAGTTTGCCGGAGTCATCGCGAAGCTGCCGAGGAGTCCGCCTCAAGGTCGGGGGTCGGCGTAGGCTGAGAGGATGCCAGCAACACCTTCAAACGATTGATTCTCCGTGCTGTTCTCCACGACGTCTACCCAATAGTCATCCGCCTCGTGGCTGTGCCGGACTCTCTGGACCTGACCGATTTCGATGACATCTTTCACGCCGTGCTCGGCTGGATTCCGGCATCGGCTACGCGTTCCAGATTCAGGGCCAGGAGTTCAACAGCTTCCAGCGCAAGACCCGGTCCAAGAAACTCCGCGATTTCCGACTTCATCGCCGGGAGAAGTTTCTCTATACCATCGGCGCGCTGGACCAGTGGGACTGGGAACTCCGCGTTGCCGATCTGCAAGATGGTGCGGAGGGCGATGGAACGCCAGTGTGTGGCGGTGGGCGGGGAGCAGCGTGTGGACCGCCTCAAGAGTCAAAGAGGCTCGTTCGTGAGAGTAAGAACTGCAGCCCTGTGAATTCTAACACTCTGTCCAGTTAGTGGCCCGTGCACTCCTCATTCAGCATACGAAGGCAGTTCGCTAACAGAACGGGAACATCGTTTTCTGCCATCTCTTGAATCAATTCTGGTTTCAGGTACTCATACGCATGCATGACTATGTTCCGCGCACCGATAATGCTGGACCACGGGATTTCTGGATGCATCTTACGGAACCGTTCATCTAGGTGACGAGCGGCCTCACCGATGATTGAGATATTCTGGCAGATCGCATCCACTACCAGCTTCTTCGACGGCCAGTCAGATCCTCCCGCAGCCGTGTATTCAGTGATGCGCTGGCAACTATCCCGCATGTGCATTACATATACGAGCGGGTCCTTGGCCGGCATCGCCCTACAACTGCACAGCCTCTGCTAGCACACGATCCCGAATGTAAGGATGGATGGACCCGGATTCCACAACGTCTACATCCAGGGCTAGCAACTCATGAACGTCTGAGAGCAGACCCCCTAGATCGAGCAGGCCGTGGCCTCGATCCAGATCCACCAGGAAATCGACATCGCTGCCCGGCTTGTTCTCGCCGGTCGCCACGGACCCGAACACGCGCACGTTTCGGCATCCATGAATCTCGGCGAGGCGGAGGATTTCAGCCCTTTGGTCGCGCCGCAAGGAATCCAATGTCACCATACTCTGCTCCCATTGTCGTTCAAGACAAAATCCAGTCTATCCACCCGCCAGTCACGAATTTATTCTCCTCTATCTCCCCTGAAATCAACATCCCTCCCCTCACCCGTCTTGCATTCCACAACTATCACGCTATCGTGAAGACGAAGGCAGCCAAGCCGTATCCGAATTGCTTTGTTCTGAAGAATGGCTGTACTGCGGACGGCATTTGGGAAAAATGCCGTCCTTTTCGGAGACCAGGAATCGACAAACTTGTGAAGCTAAGCCGTTTACGCTCGCGTTTCACCCCTATGCGAAATTGCGCCAAATGCCGTCCGCAGGCTGGCTGCCCATGTCGAACCGCGCACCTGCGCTAAAATGACCCCAAGCGTGGATCATATCGGGCGGTATCAGATCCTCGAAGAACTGGGACGTGGAGCCATGGGCGTGGTGTATCGCGCTCAGGACCCGGCGATAGGTCGCGTCATCGCCATTAAAACCATCCGTCTGACCGATCTCACCGACACGGCCGAGCGCGAACGTCTCCGCGAGAGGCTCTTCCGCGAAGCGCAAGCCGCTGGGATTCTCTCGCATCCCAATATCGTTACCATCTATGACATTGCGGAAGAGAGCGGCAACGCCTGCATCTTTATGGAGCTGGTCAATGGACCTCCTCTGGAGCAGGTGCTCACTACGGGCACACCCGACAAAGACGTAATCTTCAATTCCTTGCGGCAGACTGCGAATGCCCTGGATTATGCGCATAAAAAGGGCATCGTGCATCGCGATATCAAGCCGTCCAATATCATGATCCATGACGACGGCCAGGCCAAGATCACGGATTTCGGCGTCGCTAAAACGCTTTCGCATCAGATGACCCAGGCGGGCACCATGATGGGCACGCCCAACTATATGTCGCCGGAACAAGTGCAAGGGCTCGCCATCGACGGACGCGCCGATCAGTTTGGTCTCGCGGTAATTGCCTATGAAATGCTGACCGGAGAGAAGCCCTTCGTCGGCGAGTATCTGCCCACCCTGCTGTATAAAATTGTTCGCGAAGATCCCGTACCTCCGCAGAGGCTCAATCCCACGCTGGATCCCGGTCTGGAACCGGTATTCGCAAAAGCCTTGGCGAAAGATCCGCAACAGCGCTACGCCAACTGTGCGGAGTTTGTCGTTGCTCTCCAGGAAGCGTGCAACCGCTCACCGGGATGGCGTCCCATTGCTCGCGGAGCT
>JBBSHP010000303.1:0-6110 GCA_038232555.1 Bryobacterales bacterium | reverse complement strand
CACCCTGCGCCACGTCATCGTAGCGGAGGAGACCGGGCACCACCGGCAGACCGGCCGCGTCCGAAGATGTCCATCCAGCGGGCCGAAAAGAGTTGGACCGCAAATCGAAAATCGCGCCAGAACCGGCTTTCCAGCTTCCGTCCGGCTGAGGATAAGCGCTGTAGAGCTCATACAAAACGCAATGATCCTTGTCGATCATCAGGACATGCCGGTCGCCCTTGCTCAGGGCGCCTCCTTCAATGGGAGGATTAGGAGGCACGGGATAAGGGCCCGGATCGCTCTCGTCCGCATACTCGAACGTCACCGGAACCCTACGCTGATTTCCAGGCACAACGACAAAAGGAATGCCGAGAGTAGCGTCGGCGCCGAAGTCCGCATGGAGCGGTTTGGCCGTGCCGATGGTCTGAACATAAGTATCAGAATTCGTATCAACAGGAAGCTGGTCAACAACGGTATTCCAAACATTGTCGCCGGGCAACACCGGACACCCTGTGATGGACTGAGCATAGCCACGCGGCAGCAACCCGGTAAGCACCAGGAAAGTCAGCGTGGGGCCGGCCTTGCTGCCTGCCATTTTCACAATGTGGTTAATCTGTCCGCAGTCCATTCCTGCTCCTCAGACACTATGACGTGGTCGTAAGGATAAATCTTCCTCACGGCCTCCCTCTCCATTTTGCGCCCGGCGCCGTCCACGCAACCCGCGAGATGTACCTTGCGGGGAGCCACGCGTTCCACCAGCTCGGGCAAGTCGGTATGCTCGAGCAAATTGAAGGCGATGTTCGCCAGAGGGCATTTGTAATCCTCGCTGGAGACGACGCTCCTCAACGAGACCAGCCCGCCCGAAAGATAAAGCGTGTGAATCCGCTCGTCCAGCGCGGCGGCAAAGAGCGCCGGGACCGTAAGACGGCCGTTAGCGACCACAGCAACTTGCCCCCGCGCCGCCAACCCTTGCACCAATGCAAGTATGTCCGTCACGCGCTGTCCCAGCAGCGACGCTCCCAGAATGAGAGATGCCCAGGCGTACTCCTCTTCTTCTTCGTGCGGCATTGTGTACCCTGGAGCACCGCGTCCCACCTCGGGCTTGAGATCTCCAATGCCGCGGACATCAGCCGCGCAGACCAGGTGTCCCTGCCGGGCCAAGCGCTCCGCCAAACCGTCCTCACGCCAATGCTGATTGCGGCCATGTTCGTCTAAAAGCAAAAGCGTCGACCGGGTGGGATCGGTTTTGTTTGGCGCAAACAGCCAAGCCGGCAGCCAAACTTTATGGGCGGACGAGACTTCAATTGCCTCGATTGTGAGCGTGGCGGAGGGCACTTTCCGCAGCGACGAAAGCCGGACATCCCACGCCGAGGGTCGCATCCCGAGTGCTTTGCGAAGCTGGTCCGCATCAGGCCACCCTCGCATTGTCGCAGCCGCACGCTGACTTACAAGCTGAAAAGGGGTCACGCTGCCGAAATCGTGGACCGTGTTCCCGGTAGCTCCCGCCCATGTCGCCGGATCGGGCTCCGGCGCAACCTCAGGTTCCCGCTCGATCGCTTTCCTGCTGCCATGCAACCAGCGCTCAAACCAGTTGTAAATACGCAGCCGCGGATAGTACGAGAGCCCGTGTGGCAGAGGCGTGTCGGCCCAGGCAAGGTGTTCGGGGTGTCCGAGCACTGAGTACACGCGTTGCAGCTTCCGGTACTCTTCCCATCCGCTGGCGATGTACTGTGGCGAGTATGTCCCGAAAAAATCCCGAGCACTTACGATGATCAGCAGCGGCTTGGGGGCCATCGGATACAGCAGGTCCCAGCGGTCGAACCCCGCGGCGCCCGACCCAATCAGGTTCTGTTCGGCATCGTCCGTCGAACCCGGCGGATTGAAGTTCGCACACGCGAAATTTTCGGTGTTCCCGCTCGCCACGGCGGCCGCGGTGAGACGATTATCCACTGCGGCAAGCAGCATTGTCAGGGTGCCGCCACCCGACTGTCCCGTAGAGCCCAACCGCTTCGGATCCACCTCAGGCCGCTGCGCCAGATAGTCCAGGCTTCGGACCGCATCCCAGACTTGTAGCCGGGTTGCAGTGTCACCCACCAGCAGCATCTGCTTGCCCGGGTAAGTGTGTTCCGTATCCGCCGAACCAAATCGGGTTAGACCGCTAGCGGCAGGATAGTAAGTCCGCTCCCCTTGACCCATCGGGTCAAAGGCCAACACTACAAAGCCAAGCCGCGCCAGACCCTGACAACACTTCTGATAGCCCTCATTGGCTTTCCCGTTCAGACTATGGCCCATCTGAAAGAGCACGCCCGGATAGGGAGGAGTTCCACTGGCCGGTATATACAAGTTGGCAGGGATGACCAGCCCCGGACGGCTCTCGTAGACAACCTTTTCAAACCGGTAACCGGGCCGATCGAAGGAGTTGAGAGTGCGCGCACGCAAGGGTGTCCGCTCCGGCTTCCCTCCCACCAATTGCCAGAACGTCTCTGTCGCCCAGCGCTGTCTCGCGGAGATTGCTTCCCGCGAGGTCAGCCTGGCCAGTTCGCGGCTTCGGCGATCGTATGCAGACTTAGCCAAGTCGCGCAGGAAGTCCGGCCAACAGCGCGAATAGTCGCGATAAGCCAAGCCGGGGTATGCTGGCAGACGAACACTTCCGCCGTGATCAGAAGACGATTGAGACTGAGCACCGTGAGCTGCCAGGCCCGCGGCCAATGCCAGCGCTTCACGGCGCTTCAGCTTCTTAGCACTTCGAACGACTAACTAATAGTAAAGAATCCCTTATGGCTATGAAAACCCATAACGAGCAAAGAATCCATTACTTCGACTTGAACCTCCACCTGCCAGTTCTCTCCCAACTCAAAGATCTGGATGGCAACACCCTCCTGAGGCAGGTTTACCTTAGCCTCCCTCGCAGCACTCAACGGATCGGCGGCAATCGCCTCCCGTCTTTCCGGCTCTGATAGCCCTTCGAGTATGTCTTCGAGGTCTGGGGTCTTTAGAAAGTCGACGATGATCTGATGAGCCTGGATCATGAACTTAATCTGTTTTTCAAGGTTTCTGTTCCGACGCTCTGTGAAGTATGGGGGCATAGATCTCCTTTTCAAA
This sequence comes from Bryobacterales bacterium, assembly GCA_038232555.1. Lineage (GTDB taxonomy): Bacteria > Acidobacteriota > Terriglobia > Bryobacterales > Bryobacteraceae > JBBSHP01. Next base: position 3,029 of record JBBSHP010000303.1, on the reverse strand, counting down.
ATTACGACTACGTGCGGTACTCAAATGTCGTCGCGAGGCCCGGATCTAAGCACTGGGCGGTCGAAACGTTCGCGCATTTCCGGATCGCGGGCAGTAGATCAGCCCGAAGTCCAGCCACATCATCATAACGGTCCGATGGATCCGGCGCAATGCATTTTCTCAATATTCTATCCACTCCGGCGAATGACCCGTCCAGATGGACATCCCAGCGATACATAGCAGCGAGCAACTCTCTAGGACTACTAGCCCTGAAGGGACGATGGCCCGTGAGGGCTTCAATCACGATTACACCGATGGAGAAGATATCGGTTCGCTCATCCACGTATTTGCCTGACAACTGCTCCGGGGACATGTATCCCAGGGTGCCCACGATGTGACCTTCGGCGGTAATCGTTCGGTCACTCGGTTCGTCGACTGCCGTTTCCCACAATTTTGCAACTCCGAAGTCCAGGATTTTGATAACATCCGGTCCCAATGTCTGGCGCGCCACCAGGATATTTTCAGGTTTCAGGTCGCGGTGGATCACTCCGGCCCGGTGCGCTGCTTCCACCCCCGACAGCAGTTCTTCCACCCAACGGGCGATCACTGGAGTCGGTATGGGACCCCGCGTTAGCTCCGAACGCAGGTTGCCCCCAGGCAGAAACTCCATCACCAGGTAAGCACCGCCGCCGTCGATCAAGCCATAGTCATACACTGTGGTGATGTTGGGATGGCTCAGCTTGGCTGAAGCGTGCGCTTCGCGCTCAAATCGCCGCAGGGCAGTTCGATCGCCAAACAGGCGGCCCATCATGATCTTGATCGCAACCTGGCGGGAGAGGCGCATGTCCCAAGCTTCATAGACCGCCCCCATGCTGCCCGTCCCGATTCGGCGATCCAACCGGTATTTGCCTTCTAATACTCGCTCGATCGGCAAAGACAAACTAAGCTCCCCGCCGTCCTGTGAGCACACGCTGTCGGTGGTATCGAAACAGGCCCCGCAGCGCTTACATTCCTTCACGAGGGACAGGACGGGCCCAAGCTTGGAGAGAACATCGTGCCGGATGCGCTCTTCATTGCTGACCCGGCGTCTGAGCCAAACGTTTTCCGCCACTACCGCGAATTGCGCCGCAATGGTCTGGAGCAATGAGCGATCGCTTTTGGTATACGGCTCCTCGGACTTCTTTGAGCCTAAAAACAGCGCTCCCACAATTCTGCTGTCGGCTCCGGAGATGGGCACCACCAACTCGAACTCTTTAAGCAGGGCGTTGTCCCCAGGCAGGAGATCGAGCGAATCCTTCGCATCCTGCAAAGCGCGGATGATGCGGGAATCGTGCTCGATCGCGAATGTCCCGGTCTCGTTCGCCTCCACGTAGCGGCAGCTGACGTCGCCGGTCCCGGGCTCCCGGTACACCACGCGCAAGGATTGCACATGCAAGGCCGCATGCAACTTGGATCCCACCAGTTGGGACATCTCCTGGAGTGTGTCGACCGAGTTCATCTCCTCAACCAGGTCGACTAGAATCTGTTCGCGATCGTAAGATTCGCGAAAGAAACGCCGGTCGATGGTCAGCATCAACTGCTTACGGAATCTTAGGCTCAGTCCCGCCGCGACACTGGTAGCCACGCATAACGTAGGCGAGTTTCGCACGAAGACATCCCCCAACGGCGTTTGCGGGTGGGCGAGCATGCTGGCTGCAATGCCCAACCACGGCGTCAGTAAAATCAACTGCAGGGAATTTTTCGCCAGCAGATAGCGGAAGCCTTGCCGGAGAACTACATCGATCCCGAGGACCCTATATTTGATTACGCTGTATCCAAGAACAATGGGTATGATCACGACGGCTACGTTAGTGAAAAGAGTGAAATCGAACCAGAGTCGCGAACTAGTCACCCAAATGTTGCCGGTAAGGCTAACCAGCAGGACCACTATCGAATAAACCACCAGGGGGAGTATCCCGGTAGCCGTTCCATACACCATCCATTTGAGCCTGCGGTAATCGTCCCGGGCTGAGATGAGAGAGAAATTCCGCCTGGTAACAGCGACCACGGCGATGGGAATCAGCAGAAAGAAAACGCCCGCAACCGCGAATTTATGCACGGAGTAATAATCAAGCAGCGCAAGGTGATTTAACAAAAGGGGCAGAGAATTGGCCGATCCCGTGGCGGAGATCAGATTCAGGATGAGATGTGGGATGAAGAGCGACAGGGCGAAAAGATACACAAATCGCCGGACCCAAATCCAGCGCCGGCTTTCCGGCGGGAAGGAAGGGAAACGCGATGCAAAGTGATACCCAACGGCGTCGGGAATGAAACTCACAGAATACGCAAGCGCGTAAATCCATAGGCCGGACTCCGGCAGAACCCCCCTGAAGGGCCGCAAGGCCATGCCCACCATGTGAACAGCGGTAAGAATGCAACTGGCAAAGCCGAGGCGCGCCACCGGATCCAACGGCTTCAGTATGCCCAAAGTTGCGCCAACCAGATAGAAGGTGAAACTGACGACAAGCAGCGAGACGACCCAAAAAATATCGCGATGATCTTTTCGCGCCCGGCACGCCAGCACCTTTGTAACGGCAGCGCCGCCATTCTGAAGCGTCACCGAATACGACTCGCCCGACTGGATCAAATCCAGCATTACTTCGGGGCTGAGGAGAACGGCCTTCTTTTCACCGTTGAATGCCAGTATCCGATCACCTCGTTGCAGGACCCCGGCCGCCGGACCCGCCGGTGCCACCTGCTTGACCGTCCAGGCACCGTCTTGTCGAACAGACGTCCATCCCAGGTCCTTGCTGAGCGAGCCATATTGGACTACCACGAAGGCGCTCCACGGATACAGCCCAAGAAGCAGTGCGCAAACCAGCAAGGCGCACCAGAAAAAAGCGCCACCCGCTCGAATGGTTCCCCAATGCCGCAGCATACCCAGTCCTCAAGGCACGAGTATCTCCAGGGCGGGAGAGCGACTAACTGATTGATACTAAGTACTCCTGTCGAACTGAAGGAGATACTAACTCACCAAACGGTTATTCGTACTATCCGAATGGTGAGTTGAT
>JBBSHP010000302.1:0-6114 GCA_038232555.1 Bryobacterales bacterium | reverse complement strand
GTGCTTCCAGCAGGTAGGAGAGAGCCCCGAGGCCAGCATCGGAAATCGGCCACATCCGTGAGACCTTGGATGTCAGCACGGCCTCAGTGCCGGGATGAAAAAACGGCTCCCAGACGTGATCGATATAGCCCAACTGGTACGCAGCCAGATAACGCGACACAAACCAGCTCACCAGGGCCAAAGCAATCATTGGACTCCGCTGAAACCACGTCGAAGGGTTATACGACCAGCCGGGTGGAATCTCCGGACCCGGTGTCATCATTAACTTATGGTGGGCCGTGCCAGGCATCATCGGGATGAGCACGGAGAATGCGATCACCAGAGCTCCGATTAACGTATCGTTGCTGTACGCGGCTGGGTTCTTGGCCCAGAACAGCAATGGTGCAAAGAGAAGCCAGATGCCGACAAAGCAGATGCCCCAGCGGGCCAAGTCGAATTTCGGCCAGAGCGTCAGGACGCCCAAACCCATGATGGCAAGTCCGCTGAGGATGTCGCTGAGCTTCATGGCCGCATTGTTGTACCCAAAGGTCTGGGGGCTGGTTAGCAGCCACGCGCCCAGAATGATGTTAGCGAAATCGCGCCAGACCCACTTGGCCAACATGTCTTTTTGCATGGTGGCGTAGTCATGTCCGCCTTGGGACGACATCTTTGCGTGTGCTTCTGGCGAGCCCTTGTGCGGCATGTGCTCATCTGTCATGGGCCACCCCCGATTCGCCCGCCGTCGGCTTACCTTGCAGGTCGCTGGGTGGGTCGAGTTTGTTTTCGCGGTAAAAGCCGGCGGGATCGGCTTTTAGGAATTCGATCATCTTCGGCAGGGTCTGGCGTAGCGATTTTGCCGGGATCCACCCGATCAGTTCCTGTGCCCGGCTAGTATCAAGAGCGTAATGGTCGTCCGCCAAGTCGATCATCCACGGCTTAATAAACGGTGTCTCTCCGGGCACGTGATCCTCGACCCACGCCCCGGCTTTGGCCAAGGACTTGGGAATGTGGCGGGTCTCCCAGGCCTCGTCGTGGATGAGGCGGCCGAAGGATCGCTGCAACTCGTCGTAGCTGAGCGTTTCATTCTCACCAATCAGCAGTACCGTTTCCGGCGCAAGCGTTGTACGGCGCTCGATCGTGAGCCATAACGCTTCGACCAGATCGTCCAGATGCACGAATGCCTGCCCGTGGGTGACATCCCCGGGAAAGACGTGGCTGGTGAGCTTTCGTTCGGCAATGCGCTGGATCTGTTGGGCCAGGGGGATCGAGTGGCAGTGGTCGTTATAAACACCCGCGATCCGTAGAATCACCGCCGGAATGTGCCCCCGTTCGGCGTGGATAACCTGCTCCGTCATCACCTTCGACTTGGGGTAGTCCCACTTTGGCTCCAGCGGCCAATCCTCATTAATCCTCTGGCCCGGCAGGCACGGAGCATGCACCAGCATCGTGCTGGAGAACACAAAAAGCCCCACTTCAAATGCCTGAAGCGCCCGCAGCAGCCGCTCCGTTCCGCGAACCGTGACTTCTTCGTATTGCGAGCTCGGCTCGCCGGAGAAATCGTAGTACGCGGCCAGATGGATGACTGCAGCGATGCGCGGGCCATAGGCATAGCGGACTCGCGCCAGGCCCGCGCGGACGCTCTCGTCATCGGTCACGTCAACGCACACGCACTCGGCCTCGGGCCGCGGATGGGGGGAGCCACGTTTATCAAACCCGATGGCGAGGTAGTGCGACGCCAGCCGCTTGACGGTCGGGTTTCCGATCAAGCCCGTGCTGCCGGTGATGATCACAACGTCGTTCTTGTCCACTGTAGATCCTCCGCATTTGAATGTTTCAAGCTAATCCGAGTTGGATTCGAATTCCGACGGACAGTCTGAAGCGACAAGGAAAACTGCTGTCATCGTGTCGCGTCGAGCCGCCTGTGTTTCATAATACTGAGTTGTCATGTCAGAAACTCCATTTGGTTACATTATTGACTGATTTCATTACCAACCGCGACGAATTACCGCTGCCGCGCACGCGGCAGGGGAGGAAAACTGCGAACAGCTTAATGTGCTTTGGGTCCGGGTTGCTGAGAACTTCTGCTTCTCGCAGCCGATCCACTTTGCGGGGCTGTAGCGCGCCTCTCCTACTACGTCAGCGCCGTAGATCTGCTTCAGGATGCTGGTAGTCGATATCATCAGCCAACGCATCAATAATGGCATTTAGGTACACTTTCAGGCCGTCCGTGGCGAGCTGCACGCGGTTCGCAAGGCGATCAGCCAGATCTTGAATGAACTCGGTTGCGCTTCCAGCTTCACGCTTGCTGACAAGCCAGCACGGAACAAGCTTCGTCTCGGCATCAATGGCGGTCCATGTCCACACGTCACCAGCACTGTTATTTTCGGCCTTCTCAGGCGTGAGGTTCTTCTGTTTACAGCCGACCAAAGACCGACCCGTTTTAGTGGCAGGTTGCGGAGCTTTTCATCCTGAAACTGGGCACAAGCCGCGCCGATCTCAACGAGCAACTTTACGACTGGGCCTTTTGACACGCCCGTCATGCGGACGGTGGAGCGGGTCGAGCGCACCTTTTGAAGACTGCGAGTATCGTTTAGCGTGTCTGTGCGATTGGTTGAATGGTCCAGACTTCGAACCAAAAAGTGGTTTAGGTAGAATTCACATGGCGATTCTTAAAGCAGTGATTGCCCACCTCTACATTGAGTGGATTCATGCTTTCGGAGACGGAAATGGGAGAACTGGAAGACTCGTTGAAGTCCAAATTCTATTAGCGGCAGGCGTTCCGTCACCCGCTTCATACCTCCTTAGTAACCATTACAACCTGACCAGGAAAGAATACCTAGCGCAACTGAAAGCCGCGAGTGAATCGGGTGGCGATACGCTTCCGTTCATCACCTACGCGCTCAACGGCCTCCTGGAGGGCCTGAGGGGGCAACTAGCTTATATCCGCAAGCTCCAAATGCAAGGCGCCTGGTTAAATTTTGTGCATGATTACTTTCGTAACGCACCAAGCAAGGCCGCACAACGCCAAAAAGCGCTCTTGTTGGATATTTTTGAAAAAGAATCTCCGGTCCCGATCGCTGATGTTGACAAAATGTCGCCGCGTTTAGCGAAAGCGTATGCGGGAATGCACCCACGAACCCCAGCCAGAGATGTTGAGGCTTTAGTGGCGAAGGGATTTTTAATCAGAGAGGGCAAAACGGTAAAGGCCCACGAAGATTTGATAGCTGGGTTTTTACCCGTGAAGGCTGTACTGATTTAAGCGTTACTCGAACGCCCCCATCGTGCTTGAGCTGCTTTCTTGGCAATCATCTTACGTCTACGTGAGCGATAGCGACTCGGCGCGTGCTTTACCGCCCTTAGCGCCGTCGAGCTTGCCCAGTGCAACCGCAGCCGGATTCTTGCCCTTGTTGGGATCGTCCAGCGGCGATCCATCCAGCTTTTCGCCGATGGCCTGCTCGACTACGCGCCGCGCTAACAGTTGTACTGACTGAGGCGGGTGCGATGGTTAAGAATCGTCCTTGGCCTTTCCGGGCAAGCCGGCCGGGTTTTCGTGGACGCGCTCGCGGAAGCGGCCTTTCATGCCGATGGCCAGTGACACTGCATCTTCGCCAAAGCGGTCCCGAATGGAATCCACGGCCGAGAGGGCCTTGCGCCAACGATCGGAGCGGGGTTCGTCTAAGAGGCTTAACTGACCTTCCGCCTGATCGAAGCCGGAGACGTGCACACCCAGCAGCCGGACAGGGGCTCCGGGCTTTCTATGGGAGAGCAACAGCGCACGAGCCTGCGAGAAGATTTCGGTATCGAGCTGGGTGGCATGATCCAGCGAATGCGCGCGCGTGATGGTGGAAAAGTCGGAATAGCGAAGCTTCAACTGCACGGTCCGGGCATACAGATGTTGTTCGCGCAGACGTCTACCCACCAGTTCCGAAAGCCTTGCTAAGGTGGCCTGGAGAAGATCGTCCTCGGCGGTGTCTTGATTGAAAGTGTGTTCATGGCTGATAGACTTGGGATCGCTATGCTCGCCGACCTCTCCATCGAACCATGCCCCGGCATCCAGGCCGCGCGCTTTGCCGGCCAGCGCCAAACCCCATTGACCGAAACGCCGGACGAGAAACGTTTCCTCCAGGGCCGCCAAGTCGCCTACTTTGCGGATGCCGCAGGCCTGGAGATTCTTCTCCATCACCTTACCCACGCCGGGGATCTTACGCACGTCGAGAGGGGCGAGGAAGTGCGCCTCCTGACCCGGCAAGACCCAGAGCACTCCGTTCGGCTTGGCCTGATCCGAAGCAACCTTGGCGACCATACGTGAGGTTGAGACGCCGATGGAGCAGCGCAAACCGGTCGCATCTGCCACGGCTTGGTGGAGAGCATGGGCCGCCTGCAGCGGGGGACCATGCAGCCGCGCGGTGCCGCTCAGGTCCATGTACGCCTCATCGATCGAAGCCATTTCCACCCGGGGCGAAAAGGTATTCAGCACCTGAAATACTTTGCGGGAATAATCCCGGTACCGCTCCGGATGGCCTTCGACGAAGATGGCCTGAGGACAGAGCCGGTGAGCAGTGCGCAGAGGCATGGCGGAGTGCACCCCGAACTTGCGCGCCGCGTACGACGCCGCGGAGACAACGCCGCGCTGATCCGGACGGCCCCCCACCACCACGGGCCGCCCTCGCAGGGCTGAATCGAATAACTCTTCCACCGATACGAAGAACGCGTCCATATCGATGTGGAAGAAAGTTTTCACGGCATTCGTCGGGCAGCGATCACGCGCGGCAGTCCGGCCAGGTCGGCAGCGACTTCGACATCCCGCCAGCCATCTGCAAGCATCAGTTTCACAGACTCCAGGGAATTATAGCCGAGCTCCAACAATAGCCATCCCTCTGCTTTGACGACGCGCCGCGCCTCCACAATCAGGCGATCGTAGACCTCTAATCCGGTGGGGCCGGCAAATAAGGCGAGATGTGGCTCCCAATCCCGCACTTCCCGCTGCAAAAGCGTCTGGCCGGTGCGAGGGACATAGGGCGGGTTAGAGACCAGCACGTCGATGCTGCTCTCCGCAAAGGCCGATGCCAAATCGCACGCGATCCAGCCAACCCGCGCGCGGAGCCGTGCCGAATTTCCCGCAGCCACACGCAAGGCGGCCATAGAAATATCGGAGCCGTACACCAGCGCTTCCGCTTCGAGCGCAAGCGTGATCCCGATGGCGCCCGATCCGCATCCCACGTCGACCACCACGTGTCCCGGTAAGATGCGGGTTAAGGCGGCTTCCACCAAGTGTTCCGTCTCGGGCCGGGGAATCAGGACGTCGGTTGTCACGCGGAATTCGCGCCCGTAAAATTCCTGGCGATGAGTGATGTACTGCGTGGGCTTGCCTTTCAGGCGTTCATGCAGATAACGGCCGTAATGCAACCAGGCAACTTCAGAGAGATGGTCTTCCGGATGGGCGTATAAATAGGAGCGATCGCAGCGCAGCGCGCAACTCAATAACACTTCCGCCGTCAACCGCGGGACAGAGACTTCGCCGTCTTCCAGAAGCCGGGTGCCTTGGAGCAGCGCGGTCTGTATAGTCACTGAAAGAGCAGGAGAGGCTTAAGCCGCTTGGCCTTCTTCTTTGAGCTTCTCGGTCTGGTAATAGGTGGTGAGCGCGCTGGTAATCGCATCGAGGTTGCCGTCCATCACTTGATCAAGTTGGTGCAGCGTGAGACCAATCCTATGATCGGTGAGCCGGTTCTGGGGGAAGTTGTAGGTGCGAATCTTTTCGCTACGATCACCGGAGCCAACCATGCTGCGGCGCTCCGCCCCGATCTGCTCCTGCTGCTTCTCGAGCTCAAGTTCATACAAACGCGACCGCAACACCCGCAGGGCCTTGGCGCGGTTCTTGATCTGCGATTTCTCGTCCTGACACGACACAACCACGCCAGTGGGCAAATGAGTCAGCCTTACGGCGGAGTAGGTGGTGTTCACGGACTGGCCACCGGGTCCCGAAGAACAGAACGTGTCGATGCGAATGTCTTTGGCTTCGATCTTGACTTCTACTTCGTCCGCCTCGGGAAGGACGGCGACGGTAACGGCCGAGGTGTGGACTCGCCCCTGCTGCTCCGTTTGCGGAACGCGCTGTACGCGGTGCACGCCGCTCTC
>JBBSHP010000301.1:0-6115 GCA_038232555.1 Bryobacterales bacterium | reverse complement strand
GAAATCGACCGTGACTTCGGCCGCATGGAAGCGGATATCGCCGAAGAGCTTCGACAAAAAGAGCGCAAAGCGGCCTGACACCGCGCCCACGTTACCGCGGCTTGCCCGGCTTTTCCGACAGCTTGCCTAGCAGCTCATAAATCGAGATCAGGCCGGTGTTCAACATCCTTTCGCCGGTCCCTACTTCCGTTGGCACCACCGAGCTGTCCGCTCCGTAGCCGCCCCGAATCGCAGCGGCCATGGTTGGGAAATACGCGAAGTAGCCATTCGTGTATCCCAATAAAAAACTGTTCGGCACCGGGCTTTTCGCGCGCAATTGCATCTGGAACTCGACGAAAGGTTCACCGGGCATTCCGACCAACGCGAGGTCCCGATCGGGCGATCCAAAGTTGAGCAGTACGGTGGTCACGGGGAGTTGCATGGACTCCGCCACTAGACGTGCGGCTCGCGTGCCGTCGATATGATATTGCTCCTGTAGCGACTCCCGCAGCTTCGGTACATTCCAGCGGTTAGCCGCCGTAAGCACCACTGTCTTGGACTCGATCCGTGCACTCGCGGGTGCCTGAGTCGTGATGGTGCGGGCCACTCGAACGGCCTCCTCGCCCAGTTTGCGCCCGGTCTGCTTCATCACGTTCACTGCGTCTTCGATCAACGGAGTTTTATCGAAGTACGGATTGATATCGCCCGGCGCGCCTTGCAGAAAGAACGCCATCACTCCCTGCATCTCCTCCTCGATGTAGCGGCGCATCTCGGATGGATAGTCAGCCGAATAGTTCACATTATCCGGCCCAAAGATAACCGGATGGCACGCGTAGTGGACCAGCACAGCCAACGGACTTCCATCCCGACGGTCCACTCGTATTACGCCTACGGTCGGGTCCACCGGAAACGTCGTCGAGGTCATGGTCTCATTGCGCCAGAACATCTGGACCGATCCATCCGTCCGAACATAGCGCCGGTTGAAGCCGAGATAAGCCTGGCCCCAGGCATTCCCGATTTGCGCGGGAACCATCTTCTGCGCAGCCTCATGAATGGCGCCGACCACTCGAGGCACAGCGTGTTGAGCGGCCTCCGGTGCAACCGCATAGGTCGGTCCCGAATGAGTGTGCGAGGCGTGGAACACCACTTCGTCCACGGTGCTGCGCACGGCGGCTCGGATCTCGTCCATCACCGGCGGATCGAACGGGAAACAGAGATCGAGCGTGACCAAAGCGATGGTGCGGGAACCGTCGGACAGCGCCAGAACGCGCGCTTCCAGTGGATCCAGCGTGCCCTTGGAAAAGCGTTCACTCCCGTACCCGGCCATCGCGATCCCGAGCGGTGGATCCAGGTCTGCCTTCGCCACCCCGGCGCGAAACTCTGCCGCATTCACAACGACCGCGCTGAACAGTAGCATGATTACTGTAGGGCGGACGGTCGCCTTTCGCCGTCTGCCGGGCGACCCGGTGTTTGGGTCGCCGATCCTCGCACGTGAGCGTTTCAATCGCAGGCAGACCGCAAGACTGTCCGCCCTACCCGCTAATTTCAACATCAATACCTCCGGTCCGGCAGCTCTTTCAAAAGGCCGCGCACTTGAAACAGCTTGACCACCGCTCGATCTACCAGGCGTTCGCCTGTACCTACTTCCACTGTCGTGTTGTAATCCGCGCCGTACCCACCTTCCACAGCCGCCCGGATGGTCGGGATGTAGCCCGCCCAGACCCCGCCATTCGAATACGAATAGCCGAACAGCATCGCATCCGTGCATTCGGCCTTGGCACGGAACGCCAGTTGATGTTCGACGAAAGGCTCTCCCGGAAAGGCGGCGAAGCACAGCGAGTTTCCGAACGCGCCCGCCGTCCAGCCGATCGGAATCTTTTCCGTTGGCGTCCAGCGATTCTTTACCTCGGTAATCTCCGACACGGTGCGGAGCTCTCCCGAAACCGGCCGTGTTCGCTTCATCGTGGAGAGTACGAATTTCCCGAGCGCCTGGCCCATCTCGTCGACGGCTTGGAAGCCCTGGCCCGCCACCGGCTCCTTATCGCGGTATGGGTTGATGTCCCCCGCCCCGCCCTGCACAAACAGGCACATCGCGCCTGGAAACTGCGACTCGATATAGCGTTTCATAGCGCCTGGATAGTCGGCCGAATATTGCAGATTATCCGGCCCGAGCACCGACGGATGGCAAGCGAAATTGACCAGCACCGCCCGTAGCGTTCCGCTCGCATCCTTAACTTGCAAGACATTCACCAGGGGGTCCAGAGGATGAGACGGCAGCTTCTCCGCATTGCGCCACCACATTCTTGCGCGGCCATCCTCTACCTTGCGGCGATTGAAGCCGAGATAAGTGTTTCCACTCGACATCTCAAGTTGCGCCGGGAACATGGCCGCTTTTGCCCGGCCGATGCCATCCAGCATCTTGTCTTCAGCTTGGGCGTACCATGGGCTCCGCAGCTCCCAGGTCAAAGGGCCCGAGTGCGTATGGGAGACGCTGATAATCGTGCTCTTGACCCCAAATCTCTGCCGGGCCAGCTCACCCACCCGGGTCGAGACGAACGATCGCAGATCGCATGTCACCAGAGCCAGGCTGGTCTCGCCAGACTCAATCACCATCACCGTCGCATACAGCGGATCATGCGTGCCGGTTGCACCCTGCTTTCTGTCCGAGTAACCGCCCATGGGATGCCCAATTGGCGGCGTAATATCCACGCGAGCCACTCCCACCCGGTATTCGGCGGCCGCTGCAATTGCGATTGAGAAAAACACTAGGATCCAGACGCGCACTTTGTTCTCCCGCTAGAGTATTCTAACTGCTTATGATCGTCGCCATGCGTTGGATCGCCTTCGGACTTGCCCTGACCGTCTTCTCTGCCTTTTGTCAGACCTCGCAGGCCAGCTTCCCGAATCGCATACCGCCCAAACGAACCTCGCAGATCACCGACGGTTTTGGCATCAACTCAGACCTGCCGCGCGAGCCTTATCTTCCCTGGAACCGTTGGTGGTGGACCCGCATGTTTGACGCCGGCTTTAGTTGGATACGAATCGGCCAGTACGAAAACAGCTCCGACCCTACCAGTTGGGACTGGGTGGAGCAGAAGCGCGGCGTCTTCGCGATCGCACCAGAGGTTGATGATTACGTGGATTCGTTAGTCGGAAACGGCGTAAAGATCCAGGTGCAATTGCAGTACGGAAACCCCATGTACACCGGACCCGCTGGTCACAAACCGGATCAGATTACGCCCAAGAACGGGGGTTTCCATAACGACGACCGCAGCATCGACTCGATCTTCTGGCCCCCCAAAACTCCCGATGAGATCACCGCGTTTCTCCGTTACGTCAAGTGGATGGTAAACCACTTCAAGGGTCGCATCCACTATTACGCACTTTGGAACGAGCAGGATATCGGCTACTGGAACCCCTACGGGAACCCTGAAGAGTACGGACGCCTGCTCGCTGCATTCGCACCGGCCGTGCATCAGACCGACCCGCAAGCGAAAGTAATCTACGGCGGCCAGGCGGACCCGCACAGCGATTGGGCCAAGCGCGCGCTGGATACGTGCAAGTGCGCGTCTCAGATCGACGTGTTCGCATATCACACCTACCCCGGGTATGGACAGAATCTCAATCCTGAATCGATGGACTCGGGCGCTTACGGAACTGATACCACCATCAAGCTCCGCGAGACCGCTCGAACTTTTCCTGGCATGCGCAAGGACATCGAGTTCTGGGACGACGAATTCAATTCGATCCCCGCTTGGAAGGGCTCCGATGAAACGGTCCAGGTTAAGTATGTGCCGCGCGGAATGATCTACAACCTGGCTGCCGGCGTGAAGACTTTTGTCTGGCTGCTGGCCGCGGGCGTAGATGGCAATGAGTACGACGACTTCGGCTTCATCCACGGCAAGCGCGGGCTGCCGGACGACTTCACGCCCCGGCCGGTCTTCTACGCACTGCAGAATACCAACGCTGTGTTCTCCGATACCAAATTCGACCCGGGCATCACGATTACCGCCACCGACGTGCCCAAGCTGCGGCGCCAGGCGGATGCGCCTCTGCTCCGCTACGGCTTCCGGAACAGCAATGGCAAAGCCGTAGTTGCCTATTGGCTCGCGGCTCACAGCGAACCAGGCGGTGCCTTCCCGCCACTCGCCGTGACGCTCCAGTTGAAGAACACCGGCATTCGCAATCCAGTCCTGATCGATATAAGTTCGGGCGAGATCTCAGCGCTGCAATGGAAGCAGGGCACCACCGACACTCTCGATACGCTGCCCGTGCGCGACGGGATCCTGGCGATCTCGGATGCCACCTACTTCAACTGGCCCGTGTTGCCGGAAGCACCCAGCGGTCTCACAGCACAGCGCTCCGGCGTGAATGTAGCTCTTCGCTGGGAGTTGCATGCAGGCGCTGCGACAAACATTCTGATCGAGCGCCGGACCGGCACGGGCCAATGGGCCAAACTGCCGCAAGAACCGGCAGGGGTACAGTTCAGCGACCCTGACGTTCCCACAGGCTCTGTCGTCAGCTACCGCGTGCGCGCGATTAACAAAGCAGGTCAATCTGCTTATTCGAATGTAGTCCGGGTCCAGTGACAGAGACGAAACTACGCCGCGCCCTCACACTGCGCGACCTGATCTTCTACGGCATCATCTGCATTCAACCCACTGCGCCGATGCCGTTGTTCGGTGTGGTTTCGCAGGAAGCGCGCGGCCATGTGGTCACTACCGTCCTGATTGCCATGGTGGCAATGCTGCTGACGGCGGTCAGCTACGGCCGCATGGCTCGCGTCTACCCGAGTGCTGGCTCCGCGTATTCCTACATCGCAGGGGAGTTCGGTGCCATGCCCGGATTTCTGGCGGGTTGGAGCATTATGCTGGACTATTTGCTCAACCCGCTAATCTGCACCATATGGTGCAGCTCGGCAGCCGCAAATTTAATCCCCGCGGTTCCAGGTGGTGTGTGGAAGGTGTTCTTTGCGCTCCTGTTCACGATGCTGAACCTGCGTGGAATCGAAGCGTCGGCGCGCACCAACGAGTGGCTCGCGATCGCAATGGGCGGCGTCGTAGCGATCGTGCTCGTTTACTTCACCCGGTACATTCTGCTCGAAGGCCCGCACACGCTGGCTTTCTTCACACGGCCCTTTTACGATCCGGCCACGTTCTCTCTCGCATCGGTTTCGACGGGTGCCTCCATTGCCGCGCTTACGTATATCGGGTTCGACAGCATCTCCACGTTGTCTGAAGAAGCGATCAATCCCCAGCGCGACATCCTGCGTGCCACCGTCCTGACTTGCCTGCTGACTGGCGTCCTTGCCGCCATTGAAGTTTACGCCGGACAACTGGTGTGGCCGGATTTCAGCCATTTCCCGGATGTGGATACCGCCTACGTTTATGTTGCTGGCCGCGCGGGTGGCAATCTGCTCTTCCACCTGGTGAATATTACGCTGCTGGTGGCCACCATCGGTTCCGGTATGGGTGCACAAATGGGCGCGGCTCGCGTGCTCTATGGAATGGGCAGCGCGGGCGCGCTACCCCGGGCCTTCACCTACGTCGATGCCAAGCGCGGAATCCCGAGCCGCAACGTGCTGCTGTGCGGTGTCATTGCTTTGATTGGCGCATGGGCCATGACCTACCAGCTAGGCGCGGAACTGCTCAACTTTGGCGCGTTCCTGGCGTTTACTGGAGTCAACCTGGCGTCATTCACCCACTATTTCATTCGCAAAAAAGAACGGCAATGGAGCCACGTCGTGCTTCCGCTGGTAGGGGCGAGTATCTGCCTTTATATATGGTGGAGCTTGCGGTGGCAGGCGCGGCTGGCGGGTTTTGTGTGGATCGGGATTGGACTGATTTATTACGTAGCGCGCAAATTGACATCGCCGAAGGCGATTGTCTAAGTGCCGAAGGCGATTGCGTGATGGTCGTGGCAGGGTAGTAATGGTTTAAGATCGCTCGGAAACTTGCGCCATTGCCCGCCATGCCGGCTGCCCCCGATTGGCAGAGCCCTAGTACTACTGTGTTAGAAAAGAACAATTTGGTGTAGACTTGTTTTGTGGGTACCACCTCCGCGCCAGGCCCACAACAGAAACGCTTTGCGGCATACATCGACGGTCTGGCGAAAGCCGCGGGGCATGCTGATCGCG
>JBBSHP010000300.1:0-6121 GCA_038232555.1 Bryobacterales bacterium | reverse complement strand
CGTATGGAATCGATCCGGTTCAGATGGGCATCATCTTCCTGGCGAACCTGGAGCTCGGCTACCTGCATCCACCGGTTGGTATGAATCTATTCCTCGCCGCCTACCGGTTCAAGAAACCGATGTCCACGGTAATGTGGGCGACCTTCCCATTTCTGTTGATCCTGTTTGCGAGCGTGTTGCTGATTACCTATGTGCCGTGGATGACCACCGCGCCATTACGCTGGTTTGGGAAGTAGGTCCAAACAACAAGGTCGTGGGACAATCCGGTAATGCATAAGCTGCTCGTTGTACCGGTGCTGTGCGGGCTTTCGAGGATTTGTTTGGCAGCCAATAGCATGCCGCCCGAACCCGATCAGCGTCTGGCGCGCCAGATCTACAAAGAGATGGTGGAGAGCAAGTCCGGATTCACCACTGGGTCCACAACCCCCATCGCCGAGGCGATTGCAGCCCGGTTGAAAACTGTCGGCTTCTCCCCTTCCGATATTTTCACCGGCGGTGCGATCCCGCGTAAGGCCAATGTGGTGGTCCGGTACCGGGGCACCGGCACTCGTAGACCTCTGCTGTTGTTGGCGCACATCGACGTGGTGGAGGCCAAGCGAGAGGATTGGACCATGGACCCGTTCACGTTGATCGAGAAAGATGGCTATTTTTACGGCCGCGGCACCATGGACGACAAGGCGCAGGCGGCCATCTGGATTGCCAACCTGATTCGGTACAAACGCGAAGGCTTCCGTCCCGATCGCGATCTGATCGTGGCGCTCACGGCGGATGAGGAAGGCGGAGGCCCGTACAATGGCGTCGACTGGCTGCTGAAGAACAAGCGCGAGCTGATTGAAGCTGAATACGCACTGAACGAGGGCGGACGCGGCGAGATGATCAATGGCAAACGCACGGCCAACGACATCTCCCTGAGTGAGAAGACCTACGCGGATTTCCGGCTGGAGGTGCGCAACAAAGGGGGCCACAGTGCGCGGCCCGTGGCTGACAACGCAATATATCATTTAGCTGGCGCGCTGTACCGGTTATCGACGTATGCGTTTCCCTTTCGGCTAAACGACATCACCCGTGCTTATTTCCGTCAGATGGCCAAGATAGAAAAAGGTCCTCTGGCCGCAGACCTGACACAGGTAGCCCAGGGATCGGAAGAGTCGATGCGCAAGGTTGCCGCGACGTCCCCCCCGATGAATGCCATGCTGCGCACCACCTGCGTAGCCACACAACTCGAAGGCGGCCACGCGACCAATGCTCTGCCCCAACTGGCTGCCGCGAATGTGAATTGCCGCGTGCTGCCGGAGGACTCCGTGGAGGATGTACTGGCGACGCTCAAGAAAGTGGCCACCGACGAACAGGTCGTGATTACGATCAAGACCAATGAGGGCCGCAGTCCCGTGTCGCCCATGCGGCCGGATATCATGAATGCATTCGAGCGCATCAGCGACACGATGTGGCCGGGAGTAGTCACCGTGCCGACGATGTCCGTGGGCGGGTCGGATGGCCGTTACCTGCGCGTCGCCGGCATCCCGACCTACGGCGTTCAGGGCTTCTTCGTGGATCGCGACGATGTCCGCGCGCACGGACGGGATGAACGCATGCCCGTGCAGACGTTCCTATATGAGTTCGTCAAAGCCCTGGCAGGGCCCCATTAGCAGAACTAGCAGACGCTGAATCGTCAGCTTCGGCCAAGAGTAAGTTAACATGGTCCATCGAGGAGACGCTTGTACAAAATGAGATTGGCACGCCTGGGAGTAATGCTGTTCGGAGTGGTGGGGTTAAACGCCCAAGTGGTCATCAGTCAGGTGTATGGAGGCGGCGGAAACAGCGGCGCTACGCTCAGGAACGATTTCATTGAGCTGTTCAATAAGAGCGCGGCCCCGGTTAACGTAAGTGGATGGACGGTGCAGTATGGCCCTTCCACAGGCACAACCTGGCAATCCACGGCATTGAGCGGGTCCATCGCACCAGGCCAATATTATCTGGTGCAGGAATCGCAGGGCGCCGGCGGAACAACCAACCTGCCTACGCCGGACGCAACCGGAACACTTGCCCTGAGTGCGACCACGGGCAAAGTTGCGCTCGTAAACAACACCACTCTTCTCACTGGAACGGGCTGCCCTTTCACCACAAGCGTGATCGATTTCGTTGGCTACGGAACCGGCACAAACTGTTCGGAGGGTAGCGGACCTACCGCCACGCTTTCCAACACCACAGCAGCCATCCGTGCGGGCGCGGGATGTACCGACACAGACAATAATGCAACCGACTTCTCTACGGGAACTCCAAATCCACGCAATAGTGCCACTCCAGTAAACCTGTGCTCCAGTGGACTCAACATTACCACCGCATCGCCTTTGACGTCCGCAGTGGTGAACCAGTTCTACACCGTCACCTTCACGGCTACAGGAGGCAACGGCTCTGGTTATACCTTTACCTCGCTCAGCACTCTGCCACCCGGCCTGCTGTTGAATGGGGCGGTCCTAAGCGGGACGCCGTCAACCACCACGGGCTCGCCTTTTAGCTTTACGATTCAGGTGCAAGATAGTGCGGCCACGACCAGCCAGAAAGCTTTTTCACTGGCCGTGAACTCCGCCCCGACCTGCACCCCTACCAGCACCATCGCACAAGTTCAAGGCAGCGGCATTAGCTCGCCGCTGGTGGCGCAAGCCGTCACAACCAGCGGGATCGTGACGGGCCGGAAATCGAATGGCTTCTTCATTCAAATGCCCTCGCCTGGAGACGGGAATCCAGCTACCTCCGATGGGGTGTTCGTGTTCACCAGCAGCGCACCACCCTCTGCCGCAGCGATCGGAAACATCGTCTGTGTCAGCGGGACAGTGACGGAATTCGCGCCCTCATCCGATCCCAACAGCCCGACTGTAACTGAAATTTCCCAGATTACGAATGTCTTCTCCATCAGCACCGGTAACGCGTTGCCCGCTCCAGTTGTTTTGTCAGCCGCCGACACGGACCCGGCCGGATCGGTCTTTCAACTGGAGAAATACGAGGGAATGCGCGTCCAGGTTAATTCCCTGACAGTGGTAGCTCCCACGCAAGGCACAATCAACGAGACCACGGCCACCTCCACCAGCACTGGCATGTTCTTTGGCGTGATTACGGGCATAGCGAGGCCGTTCCGCGAGCCCGGCATCCAGCTTCCTGACCCGCTGCCCGCCGCGGCCCCTTGCTGCGTACCGCGGTTCGATTCCAACCCCGAAATTCTGGGCGTAAACAGCCTGGGCCAAACTGGCAGCGCCGCAATTGATGTATCCACCGGCGCGGTTCTCACCAACCTGGTAGGTCCACTCGATTTTGCGGTGCGCTATTACACCATCGATCCCGATCCAACCACGCCACCCGTGGTCACCAATAACACTCTGACCTTCACGGCAGTTCCGTCCCCGTCAGGTACTGAGCTGACTATCGCGTCTTTCAACATGGAACGCTTCTTCGACACTGTGGACGACCCCGGCGTCAGCGATGCGGTGCTCACCCCGGCGGCTTTTGCCAAT
The DNA here is from genome assembly GCA_038232555.1 of Bryobacterales bacterium. Classification (GTDB taxonomy): domain Bacteria; phylum Acidobacteriota; class Terriglobia; order Bryobacterales; family Bryobacteraceae; genus JBBSHP01. Next base: position 2,615 of record JBBSHP010000300.1, on the reverse strand, counting down.
CGCTTAAACAAAGCTTCGCTTGCGATCCGGAAAGTACTCCTTTACCCGGACATCGTGGGTGTCGAGGAACAGGAGAACCTGGGCACTCTACAGGCGGTAGCGACGAAGGTGAACAGCGACGCTGCGGCTGCCGGCGAGTCGAATCCGAACTATCAGGCTTACCTCATAGAGGGCAACGACATAGGGGGCATCGACGTTGGTTTTCTAGTTAAGACTCCGCGCGTCAACGTGATCGATGTCATTCAATATGGGAAGAACACCACCTACATCGATCCTTCCACGAACTCCGCCGCGCTTCTGAACGATCGGCCTCCGCTGGTCTTGCGGGCGACGGTGCTAGGGCTGCCTGTCACCGTAATCGTGAACCACCTGCGATCCCTGAGCGGTCTTAATGGAGATACTCCCGATGCCCAGCGCATTCGCGCGAAGCGAGAGGCCCAAGCCGAATACCTTGCCAACCTGATTCAGGGTTTTCAGTCCGCCAACCCGAGCGTGAACATTGCCTCCATCGGAGATTACAACGCCTACCAATTCAATGACGGTTACGTTGATGTGATTGGCGTAGTGAAAGGGAGTCCCGTCCCTGTCAATCAGGTAGTGGCTCCTCCGGTCGTGATCACCAACCCAGTGTTAACCGATCTGGTCGATACGCTTGCCGCCAGCCAGCGCTATTCGTACACTTTCGGCGGCAGCGCTCAGGAAATCGATCATATCCTGGTGAATCCGAATCTGCTTTCGCGGTTGAGCCGTTTCGCGATCGCCAGGAACGACGCTGATTTTCCAGAGATCTACCGCAACGATCCGAACCGCCCCGAGCGCATTTCCGATCATGATATGCCAGTGGCGTATTTTACGCTGGCTGCCCCGCCCCCCAGCGCGCTCGGCGCCAGCATCACTGCTAAATCGGGACCGTCCAACGCACGGCAGTGGACGTTGACGGTGACCAACCCGGGTTCCACGCCATCGGCGAACACCGCGGTGAACAGCTTCACATTAACTCAGACTTTTGGCTCAACCTGCACGCCAGTAGTCTCGGCGCCTCTGCCATCTTTGGGAACGATCCCCGCGAATGGGGGCTCAAGCATGGCCAACGTGCAAATCAGCTTCGCGGGCTGTCGCTTGAATGCACGCTTTAAGCTCGTGACAAACATCACCGGTAACGGCGGAGCGGCCGTTGCGACGCTGACTCTCAATCATCAATTCCAATAGGAGGAAATGCAGTTATGAAACTACTACGGTCAGGCTTGTGGGTGATTCTCTTTCTGTGCCCGGTTCTGAGCAGTGCGCCCCTGCTTCAACTACTTCCGGCGAGTGGTGCGCTGAGCGGTGCACCGGGTTCCACTGTGGGTTGGGGATTTACCATCACGAACGCAACGAATTTTCTTGTAGTAACCGGCTCGGACTTCTGCGAAGGTGCCGTGGTGTCACCCTGCCCCCACACCATAGGCACCTACACAGATTTCATCGGCGCATTTAATTTCATTGTGGTGGGTCCCGCACCGGAGAGCGCCGTGGTGAGCCAGGCCTTCAGCCTGCCCGCAATGACCGGCGTCGGGAGTTTTCAAATTAACGGAACAGCCCACGCCGGTGATGTTGCTTCAGGTCAGATTCGGGTGAGTTACGACCTATTCCGGAGAAGCCCGAACGATCCAAATTCCGATTCGACAGTCGATACGATATCCACAGGAAACGTTCTCACTGCCGCGGCCCGGGTAGCTGTCACCGGTGTGCCCGAGCCAGCCAGCCTGGGATTGGTCGGAATAGCTTTAATAGGAGTTGCCGCTCTGAAAAAACGGCGCGCCCTACTGCGCCGGGATGTGGATGCCACACTCTAGCTTTTGTCCCGCCCACCGGCCCGAACGTAGATTGTTTGGATCGAGCGGCCGTGAAGTGCACGGCGCGCAGCCGACGCTCGTATAGCCCTGGTCATACAGAGGAAGCCGGGGAATCTCGTGCACTTTGAGATACGCCCAGACCTCTGTTAACGACCAATCCGCGAGGGGGCTGATCTTGAGGATGTGCTGACCTCCAGGGAGTTGAAAATCCGCGCGGGTGGCGAGGTTGGCGCGGCTAGGGGACTGTTCGCGCCGCAAACCGGTGAACCAGGCTTCATAGCCGGACAACCCGCTGAACAGCGGCTCTACTTTTCGCATTCCGCAGCACCGTTCCGGCGTCGTCTGATTCAGGATTCCGAAATGAGACTCCTGCTCGGCTACCGTCAGCTTGGGCACAAGATTGATTGTATTGAGTTTATAGCGCGCCGTCATCGCGTCCCGATATATGTACGTTTCGGGGAAATGGTATCCGGTATCTAGAAAAAGAACGGGGATCTCGGGCTCCTCTTGGGTCACGAGATGGAGCAGCACCATACAATCCGCTTGAAAGCTGCTGGTGACGCAGCTTCGGACCCCCGCTGCCAGCGTGCTGCGGATGGCCTCCCGGGCGGTGCCCACTTTCAAGTCGAGATGCATATCCCTCCTGTGAATCGCTGTACTGAATTAGCTTACAACGCAATCACCCTTTTGTCTATAGAGATTATGTAGATTGCCAATGGATTCGGGGATTTCGATTGTGCAAGCCACGTCTGCCCGGCGTGCGATAGTGATCTTTACATG
>JBBSHP010000299.1:0-6128 GCA_038232555.1 Bryobacterales bacterium | reverse complement strand
GACCAATACCGGGAGTTCTACGGCCAGTCCACCGACCTACCGGGGGCGCGCCGCTTCCTGCGGGAACGGATGCAGCGAGGCGAATCGAACACCTATTTGGCGCTGACCGACGGCTCGGGCGTGGGGTTTGTCCAGCTATATCCGTCGTTTTCCTCCGTCTCCATGCAACGCCTATGGATTCTAAACGACCTGTTTGTAGTTCCCTCGGCGCGTCGGTCCGGCGTAGCGAAAGCGCTGAGGGAGCGGGCGCGGCAGCTTGCGATCGCGACGGGCGCGAAGGGTTTGGCGCTTTCCACCGGTGTTGGAAATGCGTCCGCGCAGCGATTATATGAAGAACTTGGATACCGAAAGGACCGTGAATTTTGTAATTACTTTCTGAAGACGTAAGCTGGTGATATGAGTCTCCGGTCTTTCCTTGTGATTCTTGTGGCTGTGAGCGCGTGGGCTGAAGAGTATCATCCTCCGACTCCGGAAAAACGGCTCCATGATTTTGCCAAGTACACCTTCGGTCCCTTCGCGCTCCTGACGACGGGAGCGGGAGCGGGAATCGAACACCTTAGCCACCAGGCGCCCGAGTGGGGCCAAGGCGTCGAAGGCTACGCGGTCCGCTATGGGGATGTGTTTGGACGTCTGCTGGTGCAGAACACGATCCAGTATGGTTCGGCCTTGGCGCTGCATGAGGACCCTGCTTATTATAAATGCGAATGCACAGGGCTGATGCGGCGTACCGGGCACGCTCTGCTTTCCACCTTTACCGCGAGGCGTCCAAGTGGTAAGCGCACCTTTGCGGTGTCGAGCATCCTGGGCGCCTATGGCGGCGGGATCATTTCGACTTTTTGGTACCCTCATCGGTACACGCCCCTGGGCGATGGCGTGCGAGTTGCCAATGCCGGATTCGCTGGAACAATCGGGATCAATCTCGCCACTGAATTCTGGCCGGACGTACGGCGAAAACTTTTCAAGAAATAAACTCGAGGGCCGAGTTATAGAATGTTCGCGTACTCCGCCTTGGCTTGCCGGAAGATCGGGATGTCGGGGTCGGCGTCCTTCCACAGGGTGAGGAAATCCTGGTAGGCACTCTTTGCCTTGATCTTATCTCCCGACAAAGCGAGCGCTCTGCCAAGTTGCAAGTGCGCCAGCGCGCCTACGGGATCGCTGACAACGATCCCGCGGTGATAGAGAATTTTCTGGAACTCGGCGGCGGCTGCGGCACCCTGGCGTGCGGCTAGATAGGCCACGCCGCGCACATAGATCGGATAGAGGGACCCGACCAACCCAACCGAGCCCAGTTCATAGGAAATGGCTACTTGCAGCAGTTCGATGGCCTTGGAAGGCTCGCCCCGCCCTTTCCCCGTATCGTTCAGTGCAAGCAGCGCGCGAAGAGCCGGCAGGTAACTGAACCTCACCAACGTATCCTCAGGGAAGCGCTTTCCCAAATCATCCGCGAGTGCTTGAGACTGGGAAGAATCCTTCGCGAGGGCCAGGGCCAAAGCAGCACCATACTCCGCGTCCCGGCCATTGGAAAGGTCGAGTGCCGACAGGGCGCTCCGTCGTGCCTCGGGCACATGCCCGAAAAAGATTTCCCGCAGTGCCGCTCCCGCTTCGTGTTGAGCCGCACTCTCCCGATGGCCGGCCTGTCGCGCCAGGTCGACCGCGCGTTGTGACTTCCTCCTGGCCTGTTGCAAGTGGCCGGAATATGCCAGAACAGAAGCTTCCTGGTCGGAAATCCAGTCCTCCAACTCGGCGTTTTCCTGTCCCAGAGCCGCTAAGCGTTGCATCGCCGCCTTGTCGTCCTTTAAAAAAGCGATCTGGTATCGCAGAGCCAAGAATTCAGGGATGTCCAGTTTGCGCTCGGACGCTCGCTGCAGCGTGATTTGGGCCTCGGCCAAGCGATCACGGAAAACATAGTACGAGGCTAGACTGGCATACGGGAACGGATGGTCCGGGTCAAGCTCAATCGCTTTCTTCCCCTCTTCCGCCGCCTTTTCGAATCTGCCGAGGGCAGTGGAAGTGCTTGACCCCAGGAATGCGTGGGGACGCATGTCGCGAGGATAGCTTTGCGCCCACAATTCACAGGTCTGGTGAGCCTTCTCCAGCTCTCCCGTCACCAGCCGATAGTAGGAAAAATCGATAAAGAACTTCTCCTGGTCACTCGCGCGATCCCGCAACTGCCAAGCTTTGCGGGTGTTCTCCAAGGACAGGGCAGACTCTCCAATAGCGCCATACATGCGCCCCAGCCACGCATACGCTGTCGCGAATTTGGGGTCGATCTCAGTAGCGCGTTTAAATAAGGGCAGCGCGGCGGCGTGACCGGTTGAGGCGTGAACCTTCCAGGCGGCGCTAAAGGCTTTCAAGGCTTCGAGTGACGGCGTGGTAGCCTCGGCGAGCGGAGTCGAGTGTTTTTCGACCGTGGCGAGCGACTCGCCAACCCGCGCCCTGAATTTACTGGCGATTTGACTCAGGGCATTCAGGACGTCTTCTTTTCTTTTCGCTTGCGCCTGCTCTTCATCGAGAACGTCCCCGGTGCGGCAGTTCTTTGCCCGTAACCCCAATACGTACTGGCTTCCGAGGTTTGCAATCGAGCCATCCAGGACGGCCGCGCTTCCGGTCCGCTCGCAGATTTCTTTAGCGAGCTCCGGAGTGAGTCGCGCATCGGCCGGTTGTCCCATCAGGCGCAGCGTCTGCTGAATACGCTCCTCGGAAAGGAGGCTGAGAAAGGGCGACTGTTCAAGCTGGATCGCCAAGCCCTGGCGAAGGGTCCCGTCAAATACGGGATCGCCCGTCTTGTTTGTGAAGTCGGCGAGGACGGTCGTATCTTTATCGGTGAGTTTTGGGGTGCGGTGAAGGTAATACGTGAGGAATCCGCCAATGACTGCCGAGGTGAACAGCGCGCTGAAAAGCGTTCGCGGTCGCGCAAATCTGCCGGTGACAGGCGCCGAATCCGTGGCGAAGTCTCCCCCTAGCACTTCTGTTCCCGGCAACTCATTCCCGAGAACTTCCACCACTTCCGCGATGAAGCGATAACCGAGCTTGGGAACCGTTTCGATGTACCGGGGCGAAGCGCCGCTTTCCCCGAAGAGCTTGCGAAGAACGGAGACGTTGAAAGCGAGATTATTGTCCTCGACAAAGGTTTCGGGCCAGACCTTCTTCATCAGATCTTCTTTTTCGACGATCCGGCCCCGATTCTCAACGAGCACGATCAGCACGTCCAGGGCTTTGGGAGAAATCGGAAGCGGGTCCCCGCCGCTCCGGATGACTCGCTTTACGGTATCGAGCTGGAAATTGCCGAACTCGTAAACGCGCTTTTGTATCACTGAGTTATCGGCCCTCATAACTTTTCTCATCGATTTCTCAGCGCGTTTCAAAGTACTTTTGTAACGGTTGCTGGCAGTATAGCGTACAGACGGATTTTACCGTAATAAGGAGTTTCGAATATGCTCACTCGACACAAGCTGATCGTTTCGCTCGCGCTGGTTCTGTTACCTGCTTTCGCCGCCGCCAGCCCTTTGGTATATGTTCTTACCCTTGCTTCACAATTCGGCACGGTAGATCTTGGCACTGGGGCGTTTCATCAGATCGGTCCCGATACGCTTGAGGCAACAGGTGGGTTGATTCCGGGGCCGAATGGATCTTTGTTTACTCTCGCCGCCAATGGCAATTTGGACTCCATTAACCCTGCCACTGGCGTAATCTCCGTCATTGGTCGTACAGGATTGGCCGACTGTTCGTCACCGCCAGCCTCGCCCTGCGGGCCAACCTCGGCGAACAGTCTTGGCGCACTTGGAGGAATTATATATGCGACCGATCTCTCCAACAATCTTTATATTGTCAACCCCACGACGGGCGCCGCGACGCTGATTGGCCATACCGGTATTCCGGCTGTCCCGGCTGTCCCAACTACTACAAATCCAGATGGAACTATCAATATTTTTAATGAGACTCTATTCGGTGCCGGGGGAAAGCTTTACGCAACTTTCGATGCTGACACGTTCGACCCCAGTGTGCCAGCGATAACTCCTGTGATCGCTCCAAAACTTTACCAGATCGATCCGGCGACAGGAGCCGCCAAAGTGGTGGACCCTACGGCGCTACTCATCACCGCGGCACTGGATCTGAACGGCACTGTTTACGCCTTCGTGGGTAATTCTGAAGCGCTGTCTCACGTGGACACTCTCAACTTGGCGAACGGTCACACCAGCTTCGTAAGCAACGTTGACGCGGCTGCCGGGCTGATTTTCGGAGCGTCCCCAGTTCCTGTTCCTGAGCCGGCTTCGATCGCACTGACCGGCATCGGAATAGCTGCGATTGTCTTTTGTAGGCGGCGAAGACGCCTTTGCAAGCACGCGAGTGGGTACTTGCTTACGCTCAGCTTCGCGCTGGGCGCTATATCGAACGCTTTTGGACAGGGCCCCACCTTCACCACAATTGAGTTCCCCGGCGCTACCTTAACCAATGCCTTCGGGATCAACACTCGCGGCGACATTGTGGGAAATTACGTGAACGCGGACAAGTCCGAACATGGTTTTCTGCTGAGCGGGGGCCAATACAGCACGATTGACTTCCCCGGAGACACCACCACCGAGCCTTTGCGATTAACCCTCGCGGGGATGTCGGGGGAGTCTATATACTAGCCGGTGTGACTCATGGTTTTCTTCTGAGCGGGGGCCAATTCAACACCATTGATTTTCCCGGCGCTCCCACTGCCGAAGTTGGTGCGATCAACGCTCGCGGCGACATCCTCGGCGACTACACCGTGGCCGGAGCGCGCCATGGCTTTCTTCGGAGTGGGGGCCAATTTACCAAGATAGATTTCCCCGGCCCTGCCAATACCTTACCCGTGGCGTTCAACCCTCAAGGCGACATCACGGGAGCGTATAACAGCGCCGGGGTGTTCCATGGCTTTCTGCTGAGCGATGGCGATTTCACCTCGTTGGACGTCCCGACTGCTACCCGCACCGGCGCGAACGGGATTAACGCTCGCGGCGACATTATCGGACGATACGTCGCCGACGGTGTAAGCCACGGCTATCTGCTGAGCGGGGGCCAATTCAGCACGATTGATTTCCCCGGCGCTACCTTTACCTCGGCCGACGCGATCAATCAGCGCGGCGACATCGTGGGACGGTACGTCCTTGACGGTGTGAATCGTGGTTATCTATTGGTGGGCTTCCGGCAGGCGTGCGTCGTCTCCATGGCAGCGCCGAAGGTTGCGGCCGTAACCCACGCCAGAGATTTTACGCTCGTTACCGCGTCCAAGCCGGCGGCCGCAGGCGAGGTGTTATCCATTTTCGCGAAGGGCCTTGGCCCGACCCGCCCCGGCGTTAGTCCCAGCCAGCCATTTCCTTCAGGCCCGCTGACACCCGTCGATTCGCTGGTTGAGGTGAGGGTGAATGGGCGGTCCGCCATCGTGTTCGGAGCAGTTGGATTCCCCGGCGCGGTGGACGGCTATCAGGTGAATTTCCGCTTGCCTAACGATACAGCTAAGGGAATGGCCGCGATCGAGTTGAGCGCAGGTGGGGTCGCAGGGCCGCCTGTAAATATCATGGTCCAGTGATGCATACTCCGGGCCCGACCCGTCCGCGCCCAGTAGAATGGTAAGACCAGTTGGTGGGTGATCACGGACGCAGAAGCCACACCTGTAATCAAATCAGAAAGCCAGCCGCGCCTCTTAGCCTCTTTACGGGAAGCCATCGCGGGATCGCAGCAGGACTACACGCATGTCCGCATAGAACGAGCCATCGTCATGTTGGCGGTTCCCATGGTGCTTGAGATGATCATGGAGTCGTTGTTCGGCGTGGTGGATATGTTCTGGGTTGCTCACCTGGGATCGGACGCGATCGCAACGGTGGCGCTAACTGAGACCGTGTTGACGCTGCTCTTCACAGTGGCACTCGGTTTGAGCATGGCTGCTACGGCGATGGTGGCGCGGCGCATTGGCGAGAAAAATCCCGAGGCAGCGTCGGTGGTCGCCGTGCAGGCCATCGCGGTGGGTATCGGTATCTCGTGCGTTAGCGGCGTGCTGGGTTACGTATTCGCGCCGGAGTGACTGAGGACCATGGGAGCTTCGGAATCCGTGATTCGCATGGGAACCAACTACACACGCACTATGCTGGGCGGCAGCATGACGG
>JBBSHP010000298.1:0-6129 GCA_038232555.1 Bryobacterales bacterium | reverse complement strand
GCAGGCGTACATCCGAGGTGTGGAGCGGCTGGCGGGCTCCGGAGCAGACGTGAGTTCCATCGCAAGCGTCGCCAGCTTCTTTGTGAGCCGGATCGACACCGCGGTGGACAACCAGCTTACTGAAAAGATCAAAGCGGCGGATCCCAAGCAGCAGGATCAGCTCCGCGCGCTGGTAGGTAAGACGGCTATCGCGAACGCAAAAGGCGCCTACGTGCGCTATCGCAAGCTGTTCGAGAGCGAGGCGTGGCAGAAGCTGGCCGCACAGGGCGCCCATCCGCAGCGTCTGCTATGGGCTAGCACCAGCATGAAGAATCCGAAGCTGTCCGACGTCCTGTATATTGAGGAACTGATCGGGCGGGATACGGTGAATACCATGCCGCAAGCGACTGCGATGGCTTTCCGGGATCACGGAAAGTTGCGTGATGCTTTGAACGAAGACCCGGAAGCAGCGGCAAAGCTGGTGCAGGCGGTGGAGGCAGCGGGTGTTTCGATGAAAGAGATTACGGCCAATCTGCTGACCGATGGATTAAAGCTGTTCAGCGATGCCTTTGACCAGCTACTGGCAGCCATCAAAAAAGCTGCGGCTGAGCGCAAGCCCGCGGGATCGGGACTAACGCGGCAACTGTCCAAAGAGCTGGAATCGGCAGTCGAAAAAGCTGTCTCAGACTGGGACGCAAACGGTAAGGTGAAGCGCTTGTGGGATCGCGACCCGGCGCTGTGGACCGGCCAGGACGAAGCGCAATGGCTGGGCTGGCTGACCATCACTGACGATCAACTCGCGCATCTGCGCCATCTACGCCAAATTGCCGATGAGGCCCGGTCGGGGGGCTTTCGCGATGCCGCCGTTCTGGGGATGGGCGGTTCCAGCCTGTGCCCGGAAGTCCTTGCGCTTACCTTCGGTAAGCAGGCCGGCTACCCCGAGTTGCACGTGCTGGATTCCACCGACCCTGCCCAGATTGCCGCTTTTGAGAAAAAGATCGATCTGGCCAATACCCTGTTTGTGGTCTCGAGCAAGTCCGGCACAACTCTGGAACCAAACATTTATCAAGCCTATTTCTACGATCGCGTTAAGCAAGCCGTGGGGGCAGATAAGGTAGGCAGCCGGTTCGTCGCAGTTACCGACCCTGGATCGAAGATGGAATCTGTCGCGCACAGCAACGGGTTCCGGCGTGTGTTCTTTGGCCTGCCCAGCATCGGGGGACGGTACTCGGCGCTTTCGGATTTTGGCATGGTGCCGGGGGCCATCATGGGCATTGACATCCCGAAGCTGATGGATCGCGCCGAGGTGATGGTGCACTCCTGCGCGTCATGCGTCCCCGCAAGAGAGAATCCGGGGCTGGAACTTGGCGCCATCCTGGGAGTGCTGGGCAAGGCGGGTCGCAACAAGATCACGCTGCTGCAATCGCCGGGCTTGGCGGATTTGGGCGCGTGGCTGGAGCAGTTGCTGGCCGAATCTACCGGTAAGGATGGCAAGGGTTTGATACCTGTTGATCGCGAGCCGCTGGGCAGGCCCGACGCTTACGGCAACGATCGCCTGTTCGTCTACACCCGCCTCGAGAGCGATACCGATGAAGATCAGTCGAAACAAATTGACGCTCTGGCTGCCTTTGGTCATCCTGTCGTTCGCATTGTCATCAAAGATATTTACGACCTGGGGCAGGAATTCTTTCGATGGGAGTTTGCGACCGCGGTGGCGGGCAGCATCCTGGGAATCAACGCCTTCAATCAACCGGATGTGGAAGCCAGCAAGATTGCGACGCGCAAGCTGACGTCGGACTATGACAAGACGGGCAAGCTCGCCGACGAGCATCCGATTCTGGATGAGAACGGCCTTTGGTTGTTCGCCGACAGTGAGAATGCTGCAGAGTTGAAGCGCGCTTTGGGCGGCGAAACGGGCCTGACCAACATGCTCGGTGCTCATCTCAACCGGCTCCACGAAGGCGACTACTTTGGTCTGCTCGCCTACGTTGAGATGAATTCCGAACATGAGAACGTTCTGCAACAGATCCGCGAAAAGATTCGCGATCACAAGCGTGTGGCCACCTGTTTGGGATTTGGGCCCCGCTTTCTGCACTCTACCGGGCAAGCTTACAAAGGGGGTCCGAACTCCGGCGTGTTTTTGCAGATCACATGCAATGATCCGGCCGACTTGCCCATACCAGGCCAAAAGTTCACCTTCAGTGTTGTCAAGGCCGCTCAAGCGTTGGGCGATTTGCAGGTGCTGGTAGACCGAAAGCGCCGGGCTTTGCGCCTGCATATCGCTGGGGATTTGGGCCAAGGGCTGCAACGCCTGAATCAGGTCATCACGGAGGCACTGGCATGACGCCCGCGGGAAACGGTCCTGCCAAGATGGAGCAGAGCGTCACGCACGAGCAATATCCGGTCCAGCCTATTGCGCCGGCAGGGCCTTGTGTGATGATCATCTTCGGCGCGACCGGCGATTTGACCAAGCGCCTGTTGATGCCTTCCCTGTTCAATCTGGCTAAACAGAAATTGCTGCCGGAGAACTTCGCCATCGTCGGGCTCGCACGGCCTGATGTGGGTGGAGACGATGGTTTCCGAAAAAAGATACAAGCGGATTTAATGGAGTTCGGGGGCGACCAGGCCGGGGCTACTCATGACCCGGCGATGGACTGGCTAACGGAGCGGCTCTATTACGTCTCCGGCGGATTCGACGAGCCGGATGCGTACCAGCAATTAAAAAAGCGGCTCGACGAGATCGACGCTAAGCACGGAACCGGCGGCAACTATCTGGTCTACCTCGCGATCGCGCCTGAATTCTGTCTGGAAGTTCCACTGCATTTGTCCCAGCTAGGTCTGCTCGATGAGGACCAGGGACGCTGGCGTCGCATCATCATAGAGAAGCCGTTTGGACGAGACCTGGAAAGCGCTCGTCAGCTCAATATCGATCTGCTAAAGCTGCTGAAGGAGCAGCAGATCTATCGCATCGATCATTACCTTGGCAAAGAAACGGTTCAAAACATCATCGTATTTCGGTTCGGCAACGGCATCTTTGAGCCGCTGTGGAACCGCCGCTACATCGACCACGTGCAAATCACCGTAGCGGAAACGGTAAACGTCGAGCAGCGCGGTGGTTATTACGATAAGAGCGGGGCGTTGCGGGACATGATCCCGAATCACCTGCTGCAACTGCTGGCGTTGACCGCCATGGAAGCTCCGCACTCCTTCTCAGCGGAAGCCCTACGGCAAAAGCAGGACGAAGCGCTGCTTGCAATCCAGCCAATTGCTCCACAAGATGTTGCTTCGCGCGCTGTGCGGGGGCAATATGGGGCCGGTGAGGTCGGGGGCAAGGCCGTCATCGGATACCGGCAGGCGGAGCAGGTGGATCCTCAGTCTTCCACTGAAACATTCGTCGCCTTGAAGCTGGTGATCGATAACTGGCGGTGGGCGGGAGTTCCTTTCTATCTGCGCACCGGAAAAAGCATGGCGCAACGCACGTCTGAGATTGTGATTCAGTTTCGCCGTGCGCCGTATAGCTTGTTCCGCGATACTCCGGTGGACCAGCTTGATCCGAACAGGCTGGTGCTGCAGATCCAGCCAAATGACGGCATCCGCCTGAGTTTCGAGGCGAAAGTCCCCGGGCCGCACGTGCAACTGGGCACTGTCGAAATGCGGTTTGCTTACCTCGACTATTTCGGCAATCAAAGCCGCACGGGTTACGAAACGCTGCTGTATGACGCGATGATCGGCGACGCTACACTCTTCAAAGGCGGCCAGGCGATCGAAAAAGGCTGGGCCATTGTGAAACCGATTCAAGAAGCATGGGCCGCTGAAGGGCCCGCCGACTTCGCCAACTACGCCGCCGGAAGTTGGGGACCGGCAGCCAGCGATGAACTTCTGGAGCGTGATGGACGGCATTGGGTGAACAGTTAACGCCCATGTCTCCGGTAGAGCTATCCTGTCAGTGGGCCTAGAGGGGTTTTTGCTGTTTCACCCTTGTATCGCTAACCGAAGGAGGACGGCGGCAGGGAGGCGAAGGCTCGCAGTAAGTTGTCGCGCAGAGCAGTTGATGCGCGGGTCGGATAAGCGGTGTGGAAAAGGGGTTGCAGGGTTTTTGCCGTCTCCCTTGCTTTACGGGAATCCGAGGGCGTTAAATGCGCCCACGAGAACAGCCCGGATTTCAGGCTCCGATATTTTCTCACCGCTTTGAAGGCGACAGCCTGATTCGGACCCAGTGAACCACTTTCGATTCATCACTGCGATCCCGCTCAGTCCTGAGTTGGGAAGTGGCTGTTTCGTGGGCATCCGCACTCTCGCGGAGGGGATTCGCGGCTTAGGCGGCCACGTCGATTGGGTTACTCCAAGATTTCATCTTCCGGTTTACGCCATCGAGCGAATCATTTTCAACGAGACGTTGCCGCGTCAGTTCCAGGGTGACGCCACGATCGGATTCGATCTGGACGGCTACCGGATCGCTGGCCGCAGCAAGTCTCCCCACATTGCCTGCATTAAGGGTGTGCTCGGCGACGCGGTCCGCTTTGAATCCGGCTTCACTCGCGCGAGTATGGCTCTGCAGGCACGTCTGGAGAAGTTGCACGCACGGCGAGCCGACCGCGTAATCACCATCAGTAAGTATTGCGCGGAGCGTCTGGCGGAGTTGTACGGTGTCCGCAATGCCGTGGTGGTTCCAGAGATGATCGACCTGGAGGGATGGCGCGACCTTTTCCTCCGAAATCCCGCGCCTATCAGCGATGGCACATTCACTGTGCTGTGCGTATGCCGCTTCTATCCTCGAAAACGGGTTGATGTCTTGTTGCGCGCCGCGGCTCAGCTAAGATCCCGGGTGCCGGAGCTTCAGATTCGGATCGTAGGCGATGGTCCGGAAGCGTCGCAACTCCACAAACTCTGCCGGGAGTTGCGGCTGGAAGCGGTTGTGAGGTGGCTGGGTAACGCGACGCCCCAACAGTTAGCGCGCGAGTACAATCGGGCGGATGTGTTCTGCCTGCCTAGCGTTCAAGAGGGCTTCGGGATTGTGTTCTTGGAAGCGATGGCCGCGGCGAAGCCGATAGTGGGAATCAGGGCCGCGGCCGTGCCGGAGGTAGTAGAACACGGCCTGTTGGTTGAACCAGACAATGCGGAAGCTTTGGCCGATGCTCTTGCGAAGTTGTACAGTGATTCGGATCTTCGCCGGGAACTCGGGGCGAGCGGTGCGCGCGCAGTATCGAAGTACGAAATGAAGCGCGTAGCCCAGCAATTTGTCAATCAAATCACTTGAGACATCCCGTCGGGTGCACGACATTAACAACTTATTCACGCCTAATTCGATATCTCGATGTTTCACCCGTTCAGAACCCTTCAGCAGTTGACCGTTAGAATAGAACCGTGGCGGCACAGATTTCGGCAACTGGCCATAGTCTGAGTGCGAGCTTGCTCGCGGCGCAGTCTGCGATCGAGACGGCGTTTGCCTGTCTCCAGTCAGGAGAAGCCTCGGACATTGCGGGTATCGCCCAGGCAGTTAGAAGCGCGATCGAGACCATTGATCTTGCGGAGAGTCTTCAGACTTTCGAGGCCGGTGCTGTTGCGACTGAAGCTCTGCGACTGGCAGAGAAACTCAAGCCGAACTTAGGGAGTCAGCTGATAGAATTCGGGCGGATCTGCGAATCGGATTCGCTGCAACCTACCCTGACTTTCAGCCACGCGTGGCGTGAAGTTACAGTCAAGAACAGTCCAGCGATTCCCGGAGATATCAAGGGCCTGCCCCCTACATTATTGACCGGTGGGATGCCCGAATCGCTGAAATTTGAAGTCAATCCTTTCGATCCGCGCATTTTCCAAACTTTTGAAGAGACCCACAAAACTTCGTAGCTCGCGAGCTGGCGATTGGCGAATTCTGTATTTGGTCGAGCGGGAGACCTGGTGGGTGATCATCGCCCGCATTCAACATTGGCGCGAGGTCTACCGGGACCTGTAGTTCTCCATTGAGGCGCGATATGGACCGTTCGGAATCTAATGGGAGCGCGATCGCTCCCAGCCGGTGCCGCCCGGTAGATCTGCCCGCTCCAGCATGGATCTTAGAGCAGTTTGGAGAATTTTGGACAGGTGGTGGGCGCGGCAGGACTCGAACCTGCGACCTCCTGCGTGTGAAGCAGACCGCCCCGTCTAACTCCT
>JBBSHP010000297.1:0-6130 GCA_038232555.1 Bryobacterales bacterium | reverse complement strand
TTACTATCTCATGGCCGTCGATGAGATGATTTGTTACCTGTCGCGCACTTTCGGCGAACCGGTCGTTTTGGGAGCGGCGCGCAGTGCAAGCAAGGCCGACGTCGCCGCGCTTACGGCGGTAGTTCAGGGGCTTGAAGGCGTCATGACCTTCGGCAACGGCCATATCGAGCTCTGGAACAGGTACAACATCGTCCAGGATTCCGGCGCGATGGTCATGAATGCCGGATGGGTCTGGGGCCAGAAGCCGGTTAGGTTCTGGCGGATCGGCTCCCGAGTTGCGACTCCTTTTTCTGGCACCGACCTCATGAGGTTCGACGGCTGGTGGGACGTCAACGACGGCGAGCAGTACTACTACCACATCGACGTGAAGAGCAGGAAGGTCACCTACACGAAGGCGCGGCCGACAAGCAGCGCGATCAAAAACATGAACGTGCGCCTGAATATTGGCGACATCACCATCGTCGGCAGCGATATCGTATTCGACTGGGACCCTGCCGACGGCGGCGCGACGCGCGAGACGTTCACATTTAATGTCGGCGACTCGACCACCATGAAGGGGCGCTCGAACCGCTACGGAAATCTGCTCGCGAAGAAGATGTTCGTCTGAAGGACCGATTCGCAGCATCCCGCCGCGCTTCGACATGAGTCTCCCGTGCGGCATCTGAGGTTGTAAATTCGCGGACGCTAACCTCGTCCTTCAAACACTGGCCCGGCCAGATATTTCTCCCTCAGTACGTTCCGGTGATGAAGTTCATGTCCGGCCGTAATGTAAGCCAAGGCTCGCACTGAGATACCGAACTGGTTCGCCGTTCCCTGGCGCAGCCATGCTTCGGGACTTAGTTGCTGAAACAGCAGCACGCTGGCCCGCCGAACACAAGTAAACTCCTCAAGCATGTCCTTGAAACGGTACACCGAAAAGTTGCCGCCCCGAACATAGTCGTCCTGCTCGAAGCCTTCGATAGGAGTCTGGTCGCCCCGCGCAATCCGAAGCGCGCGATACGCAAAGATGCGCTCTGTGTCGGTCAGGTGTCCCAGCATTTCTTTGACGGACCACTTGTCCGCCGCGTAACGATGATTGGCCTGCGCTTCATCCAGTTGCGACAGCAGCGCGATGGTTTCCGGAACCTGCTTCGATAGTGTCTCGACAATGTCCCCCTCGGCTACCAGGGATGTGTAGCGGCCGTAGTAAGGCGCCTGCTCAGACGGGTGCGGGGGCATGCTGCGCAATGTTTTTGGATCGTGCTCCAGGTCCATCATAGGCACCAGTATCGCATCGCGAATCCGCATGCAATGATGTGGTAGCATGCCTGCGAAAACGCTTATGAGAGCTAGTGCCTTTTTCCTGTTATCCGCCTGTTTCCTGAATGCCCAAGTCGATCTGAACTCGCTCAAGGATCTCAAATATCGAAGCATTGGCCCGTTCCGGGGTGGGCGTGTGGATGCGGTTACGGGCGTTCCATCGCAGCCCAACGTCTACTACTTCGGCTCCACCGGCGGCGGTATTTGGAAGA
This sequence comes from Bryobacterales bacterium, assembly GCA_038232555.1. Taxonomy (GTDB): domain Bacteria; phylum Acidobacteriota; class Terriglobia; order Bryobacterales; family Bryobacteraceae; genus JBBSHP01. The sequence goes on along the minus strand of JBBSHP010000297.1, from coordinate 4,619 downwards.
CCACGGACGGCGGTTCCAGTTGGGCGCCGGTTGCGGACGGACAGATTAAGAGCGGCTCGGTAGGCGCGCTCGCTGTTTCCGAGTCCGATCCCAACATCGTTTACGCCGGCATGGGCGAGCCCGATATTCGGGGCAATGCTTCACCGGGCGATGGTGTGTACAAGTCGAACGACGCGGGCAAGACCTGGAAGCACATGGGTCTCGAAGACACGCAGCAGATCGGCGCTGTCCGCATTCATCCTAAGAATCCGGACATCGTGTACGTCGCGGCCTTAGGGCACCAATTTGGACCCAATGAGCAGCGCGGCATCTTTCGATCCAGCGATGGTGGCAAGACCTGGAAGCAGATTTACACGCGCGGCGCCAAGGCTGGCGCAGTGGATCTCGCCATGGATCCCAATAATCCGAACGTGCTATATGCCGCATTTTGGGAAGTTTACCGGACACCGTGGAGTCTCGAATCCGGCGGTTCAGGGAGTGGGCTGTTCAAGTCTACGGATGGCGGGGATTCCTGGACCGATCTGAGCCGTGCCCCCGGTATGCCGAATGGTTTGATGGGGCGGATCGGTATAACGGTGTCGCCCGTCAGCTCCGAGCGGGTTTGGGCACTAGTGGAAGCCGAAGACGGCGGAGTGTTCCGATCCGAGGACGCAGGTAAGAACTGGACCCGGGTCAGTGAGAACCGCAATCTGCGGCAGCGCGCCTGGTATTACTCCCGGATTTTCGCGGACCCTCGCAAGATCGATACTGTGTATGTCCTGAACGTTCAGTTCTTCCGCTCCGATGATGGCGGAAAGGCCTACACTCCCATCCGGACACCGCACGGAGATAATCATTATCTTTGGATCGCTCCCAACGATTCCAACCGCATGATCGAGGGCAACGATGGCGGGGCAAACATCACTACCAACGGCGGGCGGACCTGGACGTCGGAAGACCAGCAGCCCACCGCGCAGTTCTACCGGGTCGCTCTGGACAACGACTTCCCGTATCACGCTTACGGCGCTCAGCAGGACAACAGCACGGTCCGCACCGCCACCCGCAGCAGCGCGGAAGGGATCACGGAGCATGACTGGTACGCGGTGGGTGGCGGCGAGAGCGGTTGGATACAGCCGGATCCCGCCAACTCCGAGATCGTCTATTCGGGATCCTACGGCGGGCTGATCACACGGTACGATCACCGCACCGGCCAACTTCGCAACATCACCGTTTGGCCGGACAACCCCATGGGCTACCCGGCCGCCGATCTAAAATATCGCTTCCAATGGAACTTCCCGATCTTCCTGTCGCCGCACGATCCCAGCGTTATTTACGCAGCCGGAAACGTTCTGTTCCGGACCATTAACCAAGGCCAGAGCTGGGATGCGATCAGCGGAGATTTGACCCGCAACGATAAATCGAAGCAAGGTTCATCCGGTGGACCCATCACCAAAGACAACACTTCGATTGAGTATTACAGCACTCTATTTACCGGGGCCGAGTCGCCTGTCAGGAAGGGTGTGATCTGGACCGGTTCCGACGATGGACTGGTGAACGTGACCGAGGACGGCGGCAAGCACTGGACCAATGTCACCCCCCAGGGCTTGCCCGAATGGTCCCGAATCAACTCCATTGAATCTTCGCCGCATGATGCAGGCACCGCCTACTTCGCAGCCACCAAGTATCAGCTTGATGATTTTCAGCCTCTGCTCTACAAAACGACCGACTACGGCAAGAGTTGGAGCCGCATCACTCAGGGAATTCCGGCCCGCTCGTTTACCCGGGTCATCCGCGAGGACCCGAACCGGCCCGGCCTGCTGGTAGCTGGTACTGAGTTCGGCATTTACGTTTCCTTCAATGGCGGTCAGAACTGGCAGTCCCTTCAACTCAATCTGCCCATTGTTCCGGTGACGGATCTGGCCTTTCACAAGCGCGAGAAGGAGCTGGTGGTTGCGACCCAAGGCCGGGCATTCTGGATTTTAGACGATCTTCCTTTGCTGTATCAATTGGCGGACGGCGGCTTGGGAGCCGACGCTCGTTTGTTTCAGCCGAAAGACGCCTATCGGTCAGCGGGCGGGGGTGGGCGGCTTCCGGCCAATGCACCGGTAGGCCAAAATCCACCGGGTGGAGCGGTGGTGTTTTATGCACTCAAGGAAAAGTCAGTCGGCGAAGTCTTGATAGAGTTCCTGGACAATTCCGGCACGCTGATCAAGAAATTTTCCAGCAACAAGCCCGATACCAAACCCGAGCCGGCCGGTTTCACGGAGGAGGAGGACGATACACCCCGGCAACGCGGAGGCTCGGAAGTGGTTCCGGTCCAGGCGGGCCTGAACCATTTCACTTGGGACTTGCACTATCCCGATGCGAGCAAGTTCCCCGGCCTGATTATGTGGGCTGGGTCGGTGCGCGGGCCCCTGGTGGCGCCTGGGAATTACCAGGTGAGGCTCACCGCTAACGGGAAAAGTCAGACCCGGAAGTTCCAGGTCTTAAAAGATCCCAGGCTAAGTACCACGCCGGAAGACTTCGCACGCCAATTGGAGCTGGGGCTGCAGGTCCGAGACAAGCTGAGCGCCGCTAACAATGGAGTGATCGAGATCCGGGCCATCCGCAAACAGCTAGACGGCTATCTGGATCGCGTCAAGAATCCGAAGATTCTGGAAGCGGCCAAGGCCCTCTCGAAGAAACTGACGGAAGTAGAAGAGGCGCTGTACCAAACCAAGAACCGGGCCAGTCAGGACCCGCTCAATTATCCGATCAAGTTGAACAACAGACTGGCCGCGCTGGGCTCAGCTATTGCTATGTCGGACTCCGCCCCAACCACACAGGAGAGGATGGTCTACGAGGGGCTGGCAAGCCAGGTCAACGTCGAGATTCGCAAGCTGGATTCGTTGGTCAAGACCGACTTGGCCGCCTTCAACAATCTGGTGCGGCAAGAGAATGTGCCCGCCGTCATTGTGCCGGAGAAATAAACCTTCCGAGCACACCTGTTGCTGTTTGAATCCGGCGTAGCGGGTCCTCGCTGTTGTAACGAAAGCGTCGATGGTGTGGCTGGCACCGTGCTACTCGGCTGATGTGTCCACCTTTCGATCCCAATCGCTTTCGATTGCGCTGCATCTAGCCGTACTTGGAGCCGGCTTCTTTATTGGTAGTCGAACGCTATCGGTACCCAGCTTTGAGCCACCGCCCAAACGGCATACACCTTTGTATCTGCCGCCAACACGAATGGCACTGGCTACGCGATCGCAGCATTCCGGAGGCGCCAACGCGAGTCCGCTGCCCGCCCGGCGCGGCGCTCCTCCCCCGAAGGCCGTTCGCACTTTCGTTCCGCCGATGATAGTGCCGCAGCCCAAGCTCCCGCTCCCCACCTCCGTTGAATTCGAGCCGCCCGTGTTGGTCCAGGCAAGTGTCCCGGGCGATCCTCTTAGCCGCTTCAACGCTGGCGGGCTCGGCACCGGTGGACATGCGGGCATCGGTGATGGTTGTTGCGGAGGGATCGGCCCCAACGTGGGGCGTGCTGGCCTCGATGTTCATGCCCCAAACGCAGCGATCACTCCTCCTCGATTGATCTTTAAGGTAGAACCCGAATTTTCCGAAGAAGCGCGTAAGGCCAAGTTTCAGGGCACCGTGGTTCTATCGATCGAAGTGGATCAGTTCGGCCGCACTCGAACTCTCGGGGTGATCGCGAGTCCGGGACTCGGTTTAGATCGTAAGGCCATTGAGGCCGTGCTGCAGTGGCGTTTTCGTCCGGCTTTGCGGGACGGTAAGCCCGTGGTCACGAGTGCGCGCGTGGAGGTCAATTTTCACTTGCTTTGAACACTTGCTTGCCTCCCACATAAGTTTCCAGGATCTGCAGCCTCTTGCTGAGTTCATCGAAGCGAAACTTGACGATGTCGGCGCGATCCCCGGGGGTCAGGCCGCGCTGACGTGAAGCGACTCGGCCCAGGCGCGCCGGATTCCGTGAAGCCAGCGTCACCGCCTGTCCTAAACTAAGCCCCGCGAACTTCATGACATTGCCGATGGCGTGATCCATACGCAGGGCGGAACCAGCCAAACGCGATCCTTCCAGCAGGCGGACGCTCCCATCGGGATGCAACTGAACATCTACTTCCCCCAGCTTGTACACTCCGGGCGCACAGCCGGCGGGCATCACAGCGTCAGTGACCAGGATGCAACGTTCCAGACCTTTTGCTCGCAGCGCCACGCGCAGGAAAGATTCGGCCAGATGGATTCCATCCACGATAAAGCTGGCAGCCAAGCGGTCTTCGGCTAGTTGATCCCAGATGTAATTGGGATGCCTCGGAAGAATGGCGTGTGCGCCATTGCCCAGATGGGTGGACATGGTCGCACCGGCTTGCACAGCGTCTTGAATCTGTGCCGTAGAAGCCTTGGTATGTCCGATGCTGACTACGACTCCGGTTGCCGTCACCTGTCGGATAAAGTCCGGCGCTTGCGGCCATTCGGGCGAGACCGTGACCAGCCGGATGCCGTCCTCCGCTGCCTCTTGAAAACGCCGGAACTCGTCCAGGTCGGGAGGTCGCACCCAGCGTTGCGGGTGTGCTCCGCGCGGTCCGTCCTCAGGCGAAATGTGGGGGCCCTCCACATGGAACCCTGCGATGGCCACGCCTTCGGGAATGGAGCGG
>JBBSHP010000296.1:0-6147 GCA_038232555.1 Bryobacterales bacterium | reverse complement strand
GACTCGGTTAGAAAACCTTCCACCCGCTCGTCGGCGACATTGGAATCGGACCCCATGGCCCGCCACTGGAGCGTGCGCACGGCCAGGCACAGCAGCAGCGTCCAGCGCAGCAGATCCGTGAATGACCCCACTGCCAGCAGCGGCATGTCCCGGCCCGTGTACGGGAAAGCTGTGAGATTCATGCCGGCATGGATGATCGCTTCTAACAGGAAGGCCGAACAAATGACGGCACCCACCGCATGGCCCGTGTCGAAGCGTGGGCGGGCGCTGATCAATACCCAGAGTAGAGGGCCGCCATAGATCAGCAGTAGGGCAATCCCGCCGATCAGACCAAATTCGCTCGCGACATAGAAGCTGTAGGTGCTGTCGACCTGAAGCGTGTGCTGCGGAACCTGCGAGCGGCGCACCGGCGCCTTCGCGTATCCCAGACCAAGCCAGCCGCCTTCATGCGCGATGGCCTTGTTCTCCCAGGTGTGCTGCAAACCTTGGCTCACCTGGCGCACGGTGACGGTCCGGCTGGCATCCTCCTTCAGCATGGGCAGAGTCGGCAGCCGATCCTGCAGGCTCATGCCCTCTTTGAAGATCAGCAGGCGCACTTGCGCTTCACCCGGTAGATGTGTGACGTACCCGATGTTGGCGTACACGATTCCGAAGGCAAGCAGCGCGAACAGCAGCGTGCCCATCGGAATGATTTGCAGCCGCCGTGGTTTGCCGCCCGCCACCAGCAATGCGACGGCCGGCCAAAAAAATGAGAACGCAGCAACGATTCCGCCCGCATCGCCCAGCAGCACCGGGAAGAGAATCACCGGAGCCAGAATCAACAGCACGGCTACGATTAGCCACGGGACCAGCCACCACAGTTCGCGCCGGCTCATGCGGCTGCCGGGGCGAAAACGCAAACGCGCCGCCAGCCAAAGGCACGCGGGCATCCAGCAGAGCAGCAGAGGAGCCGCCACCTCCTGCACAAACTTCTCGCCGCCTCCGGTGAGCCAGGCCACCGCTGCAATCACAAGGGCCCCCGCGACCAGCGTCAATAGCACGCCCGTCAGGATTTTTAAGCGGGTCCCGTAATCGCGCTGATCAAAGTCGTCTTCGTCGTCCAGAGGAGTCCCCAAGTGCCGCCAAAAACCTTGGCTATGCTCCAGGGCAAAGGTCTCGGTAATGCGGCGCAGGGAACGCGTGCGGAGATCTTCCAGCTTGTCCCGAAACCTCTGGCTGGCCTCGCGCTCGGGATCGTAGAAGTAGAGAAAAAAGATGTAGCTGCCCATCCACACCAATGCCGCTGCCACCAGCGCGTCCGTAAACAGATCGCCCAAGCCCAGCGAGAAGTGTCCGTAACGCTCCTGGACATTGGGCCACAGCGAGTGCGCTAGCCAGGTAATCAGCAGGCTCGCGGCGCCCAGCCAGAGCAAATAGACGATCACTAGCCGCCCGGCGCTTGCCTTCTCCGTGTCGGAAGCGAAATGAAACTGAGCAGCTCGATCCCGCCTCAGCCGCGCCGCGATAATCATCAACGCAGGAAGCACACAGAGGGCCCGCAACGCGGACGTTACTCCGTCAAAGGCAAGCTTGTCAAAATGAGCCGGATCGATCGCATACCGGAACGCCAGTAAGACTCTGATGGAGAGAATCACCCAGGTCGAGATCAGGATTCCGCCCAGCACCCATCCATCCCGCCAACGCATGCGCGCGACCGCGAGCCACATGCCAAATCCGAACGTGAGGAGCGCGATCAGCAGGGCCGCACCTACCCGCAACCAACTGGGCAGGTCGCGTACGGATGCGAGTCGGATCGCATATTTCCCTACGAACGTGGCGTCTTGCGAAAGCACCTTCTGAAACTCACCGGACGATGCCGTGCGATCGGGACGAACAAACTGGGACCCGTGCAGGCTTACAGTCGTGTTGGCGCTCCGCAGCTCGCCTCCCAGGGGCAACAGGAACGCATAGTCTCCGGGTAGTGCCCTGCTCTCCACCGTGACATGGGATTCAGGCTCCGGTCCTGAACTTTGTTCAGGAAGCGGGCTTGCCAATCGCCAAGGTGGGAGAAAGGTCGCTTCCAGGCGGCCGTCCTGCTCTTGCTTGACCAGGAGCGGCTGGGTCTGCCCCGGCCAGTACACGGTTAGACGGGCCGGTAACTGCAAGGCGTAAGCCACCCGCTGCATCTCGGGCGCGAGAATGCGCAGCCCCTCGCGGCTCACCAGCAACCGCAGATCGGACGACCAACTTTCCAATGCTCCGGCGGCAGTTGGGTCGGTCTTTCTTAGCCGGGCGATGTCCACCGTCAGATTGGAGTAGAGGGAACTGACGCGCGGTTCACTCCCGACCCGAGGCCTGATCTCGGCCAGCTTCTTGCCGGCTGTGTCGAAAATCCGGATGGTGGCGCGGCATCGCAGACACAAGCGGCCCGGTATCGTATCCGCATCGATATGAAAGCCGCCCAGTTCAGCTCGGCCCGTTCCCGAGAAAACTGTTCCGTTGAGAAACCCACCCGACCCACGCACGAAGCCTCCGCCCGCGGCAATAATCAGGTTCGCCTGTTTGGGACCAGTGGAGCGGAAACTGAGTTCGGGAGCGAATCCCCCGTTCGGCCATCCTACCGTGCTGTTCTGACGCGAGCCGCCGATTTCGAGCGAGTCTTCCGCTCGCCGCGTGCCGATGCCAATCCACGCCAGTTGAGTAGCGGTCCTGGACTCAGTCGCGGAGAAGATTACGTATAACAGAAGGCCGGACGTCAGTGCTGCGAGCCCGGTCGCTACCACCCACCAGGCCGAGCGCATGCGGATGTCCTGCCGGTGCTCAACCCCCAGAAAAGCCGCGATATACGCGAGGAGGAGCACCAGAAGAACTACCGGGATCACCTGCGCCGGCTCCTCTTGGTGAGCATCGATTTCAACTTGCTCTCCAGATCTTTGACATCTTCCGAGCGGCGCATGGCGACTGTTTTACGAAGCTCGGCATCCCGGAGCAAGTAGCGGCTCAAAGCTGCACTATAGGCGTTGCGCGAAGGCGCGTTGTTGATGGCGTGGGTGATATCCAGCGTAACGCGGCTGGGAAATTTGGTGCCCTGGTTTTCAGCCAGACACTCGATCAGCAGATCCTGAGACGTCTCCGGCAGGAAGCTCATCAGGTCCCCCAGGGGCATGTACTTGCCTGCGAATGCGCTGGCAAAGCGGTGCCCCGAGTCTCGGCAATTCCCGGCAATCGCGTCATCCAAATCGGAACTTACTAAACCATCGAAGCTGGCCTTTAATTCCTGAATCTTTTTGTCGATCGATTCCGCGCGGCTTCGGAAGAGCACCGCTTCCAGCGCGGCTGACAACTGCGCTTGCCGGTCTTCGTTCTCTTCGGCCGCTTCGGAGCGCTCACGCTTGCGAGGCGCGCGTTCGGGAACGGCAGTTACAGGCTCGGTTTCGAACGCAGGTTTTGGCAGGGGAGCCAGCCAGGCGTCCACCAGATCGGGCCGGTGCTTCCGAAGCGCACGGATCTCGTCCACCAGACGCTCATACTCTTCCTTTTGAAGCATCGGTTTGGTTTCAAGACCGCCCGGATCGTCGGCCAGTACCAGATAGGCCTCCGCCGCGCTCTTGTCTCTGCGCCGGAATCGTACCAGAGCTTCATCACGCAGCACGGGCTGCAACATGGTCCAGAGGTCGGGGTCTTTCCTGAGCCGGTCCCACTCCGGCAACTTTTCATCGCTGCCGGGCAAAGCTAACAAAGCGGCGTGGGCGAGTTGCTCGCGCTCTTCCTGATTCAGATCGGGGCTGAGCTGATCCAGCGCGGTCTCCAGATTTTTGCGAACCTCCGCACGGAGCCGGTCCAGATAATCAACCCAAACCCCCACCCGCACATCGCGCGCGAGCTGTAACTGCCGGGGGACAGCCTTGGGAGGGATGCCGAACCTCCGTAGTTCGTCGAAGACGGTCTTGCGATCCAACCTGCTGGCGGTCCGCTCATCCACCTTCCGTTTGTCGCGCAGAGAAAGCGACAGCAGCCATTGACTGGCTCGGGGGCCCAGCGGTCCGCTTCCACGGGCCAGCAGCGCCGCGGTGGATTGTTGGATCTGGGCATCCAGCGCCGTCGTGGTCTTGGGCTTCTGCTCCACTCGCTCCAGCAGCTCTTCCCGGGGCTCGATCGCGTTCAGCACGTCCTGCAGGAGAATCAAGCTGTCCAGAAAGACGGCGGGTTCCACATCCCAGCTCCAGATGGGCTTGGGCTCGAGCGGAGTCACCAATGGACGTTCGGCCGGCGATTTCCACGCGAGCCAATAGCGATGGCCCAACTCGGTTAACTGCTCTACCCGGTCCGCTTCTACGCCAGCCTGCTCATCGATTACTAGATTGGCTCCCAGCGCACGGCCATGTGCGGCGCCTCCTCCCACCAGCCATCCCGCGCCCAGGCGGAAGCAGAGCGGGAGAGGCTCTAGCGAGTGGGTCATGCGGTCCGCATCCAGCCGCTCCGGCAGGCCCAGCGATGCAGAACTGGCCACCAGTGGCTCTGCAGATGCACAACTGGCGATGCAGAGTGACTGAATACCGTCCGCCGAACCGTTGATCAAAGTAGCACCAACCGGCCGGCGCGGCATCAGTTCCGCCACGATTCGCTCCAGAGCATCGGCCGAACATCGCTCCGGATTCTCAAACAGCAGGTTGCGCACGGGCTCCTCGGCATTCAAGAGAGACGAGACCACCGCCGCGGCATTCCAGTTGAAACGCTGCCAGGCCTCCTCGCCGGGATCGAACAAAAGTGAGAATGGATAGCCCCCGCGGTTCTCTGTGTTTTGACGTTGACGCAGGATGACGAACGGCTCCTTGCCCAGCGTGCCCAGGCCGAAGCTCCAGGTGTTGACCGCTAGGCCGTAGGTGTCGCGCAGAGTGGCTTCCGGGATCGAGGGCCAGGTGCCGATCTTGCGGCGCTCACTGAAGCTGGTACCTCCGTATGCGAGTAGGCGTGCGGGCATTTATTCAGTGGAGTGACATGCTAGAGCACGTCTTAAGGTATGACGCAGGGCGGGCATCTTTTTATTTAAGGGTTTGGGCCAATACTGTCGCAGGTTACTTGCCCTTCTTTTTTTTGGGCGCAAGCTGGCCATCCAGGCACCACGACACGAACTTCCGGAATCCATAGGTGCGGGGAAGCACACCGGGCGCGGTGTCCATCAGTCCTTCTGTCCAGATAAAGAACACTGCCACGCCAGACCGGTGTTCGGCCAGATCGCGCTCGGCCGGTAAGGCGCTCGGTTCGCGCAGCCAGCGCTGCAGCAACTGGCGTTCGCTGCCCGGAGGCACCGCTTCTCCAGCTTTCAAGGCTTCCAGTAATTCCAGTTCGGGCGGCCATAGGATGTCCTTCTTAACAAGGTCCAGCTTAGTCACGATGACGCATTTCCGATTAGCCGCGATGGTAGCCAATCGCTCGCTGGCGGTCTTTGCATTGGGCGGCGTGATGTGGTCGAAGAATCCGATTTGGGAACCATCCAACACCACTGCACCGATATCCACTGGATCTTTGTGCTTTTCAGCAGGTTTTTCGTTATCCTCCCCGGCGGTGTCGTAGAACAGCAGCGAATGCCAGGGCTCCTTGGCATTGAACGCATACCGGACAATCTCTTCCGCCCACTTACGATTCTCCACGTTTGCGCGGAAAAATGCAGCTTTTACATTTGCGCGAGTGGGCGGCGTACCGGACACCCACTCGGGCGTGTTCTGTTGATCGCGCAGCATGCTGAACGGCAGCAGGGCCTGCAGGAATTCCTTTTGGGGCTGAACGGCGCCGGCCTCCTCAGGCGAAACGTAGACGAAGTTCTCCACGCGAAAGCTGGGTGCGACTTGCGGCTGAGCGTATCCGTAGGGCACCAAAGCCATAGTGGCCAGCACCGTCTTGCCCGCGTTCTTGGCGCCCGCCAGCCGGATACTCGCGCCGGTCTGCTGTCCCTGGCGTTCATCCAGGGCGTACCAGTTCACAGTACGAAAGATGTTGAGCGGGAACCACATCTCAGAGGCGCTTGGCTCCACTTCGGCCAGTTCTCGTAACACCCCGAACATCCAGTGCTGGATATGAAACACCTTGCTGTCGCGCTCCAAAGTATCGGCTTCCGGGATCGCGATCGCGTTCGCGTCACCCTTCCAGTAGGGGTTTTTGGCCAGGCAT
>JBBSHP010000295.1:0-6176 GCA_038232555.1 Bryobacterales bacterium | reverse complement strand
TGCCCCCCAACAGGTCAACGTCGCTGTTCAATAGCTGGGACAAACATCTCCCACCGCAAAACCGCATTCCCAAAAAACCGCGTTCCAAACTATTTCAGGCCTAAATTGCCGGGCATTTCAACGACATAGCTGCCAGCTCAACCCTACACTGTCGCCACGGCTGATAAAACGGTAGTAGATGGAACATTCAAAATCCCAAGCCGGCTCCACGATGCTCGTGCCGCCGCGCCATTCGCGATCAAGGCACCCAAACGCGGACGGCATTTGGTGCAAAATGCTGTCCGCCAGCCGATCCAAGGCCTCGCAACACCTTCATTACAAAGTGCTCGGCACCGCAAACACCTACCCACACGAAATCGTGCAAATGCCGTCCGCAGCCCTCACCGGCGCGAAGATTTTTCGGCGAACAACAACTCGCAGGCGGGAACGCCGACGTAACGCAGGTCTCCGACCTGCAACTACAGTGTTGCCGCGAAGCCGCTGTACACATAGCGGCTATTGTGATCTAGAATGTGCTATGCTCGGAAGCGTACAAAAAGAGATTAAGGTAAGACGAGGAGTATCTTTCTTAGAATGGCGTTGGCGACTGAGATTAAACAAGGCGTTATTGCAAAATACCGGACCCACCAGACGGATTCGGGGTCGTCAGAGGTTCAGGTCGCTATCCTGAGCCAGCGTATTCTACAGCTCACAGAGCATTTCAAGACGCATAAACAGGACCATCATTCCCGCCGCGGGTTGCTGTTGATGGTTGCTCGCAGGCGTCGCTTGTTGAAATATTTGAGAAGCCGTAATCCGGAAAGATACAAGAATTTGATTCAGAGCCTGGGTATTCGCCGTTAGCGCGGGTATTACAGGCAACGCGCCCTGGTGGGCGTCGTCCCCCTCCGAGTTCACTCACTCCAGTCTCCTCTTAACTCCTTTTGCAGGTGAGGCAGAAAGTCTTGCCTGAAACAAAGGACTATAAGATGTTTCATACTGTTGATATCGACCTCGATGGTCGAAAGATTACCCTCGAAACAGGGAAGCTCGCGAAGCAGGCCAATGGAGCCGTCGTTGTACGCTCCGGCGATTCCGTCGTGCTCGTTACCGCCGTTTCGGCCGAAGAGCCGAAGGTTGGAGCCAACTTTTTCCCCCTCACGGTCGATTATCGTGAATACACCTACGCCGCTGGAAAATTCCCGGGCGGCTTCATCAAACGTGAAGGCCGGATGTCGGAGAAAGAGATTCTCACCAGCCGTTTGATCGACCGGCCGGTCCGGCCGCTGTTCCCGGAAGGCTATTCCCACGAAACGCAAATCATCGCGATGGTGCTGTCGGCTGATCCCGAAAGAGACCCGTCCATCCTCGCAATCATCGGCGCAGGGGCGGCCCTCGCCATCTCTGAAATCCCCTTCCATCATATAATCGGCGCGGTTCGCGTCGGATCCGTGGATGGAAAGCTGGTTGCCAACCCCGGCTATACTGAAACCCGCACGGCCAAGCTGAACATCGTAGTGGCGGGCAGTGAGGACGGCATCGTGATGGTCGAAGCCGGCGCGCAGCAGGCCAGCGAGGCCGAAGTAGTGGATGCCATCGAGTATGGCCACCAGTGCTGCTTCAAGGTGATCGCCGGAATTCGTGAGCTGCAGAAAAAGGTAGGCAAGACCAAGCGCGAATATAAGACTCCGGAAGTCAACCAGGAACTCGCTTCCAAGCTCGAATCGGGTTTGCGAGCCGAGTTGACTGACGCGATGGATACCAAGAAGTATCAAAAGCTCGACAGCTACCACCGTGTCCATGCGGCCAAGAAGAAGGCCGTGGAACTTGCGGGCGAAGAGCACAAAGATGCGGCCGGAAAGCTGTTCGACACCCTCAAGGAGCGCATCTTCCGCGATCAAATGCTGAAGGATCGCCGCCGTCCCGATGGGCGCGCCTTCGACGAAGTCCGGAATATCGAATGCGAAGTGGGCGTTTTGCCCCGCACCCATGGCTCCGCGTTGTTCACTCGGGGAGAAACGCAGGCGCTGGTCACGGCCACCCTGGGCACTAAAGACGACGAGCAGCGCGTTGAGATGTTCGATGCCGCCGAAACTTCCAAGCGCTTCATGCTGCACTACAATTTCCCGCCGTTCAGCGTTGGCGAAACCGGCTTCATGCGTGGACCCGGCCGTCGGGAAATCGGTCACGGAGCCTTGGCCGAGCGTTCCATCTCTGCGGTGATCCCGGACGAGAAGGCGTTCCCCTATACGCTCCGCATCGTGAGCGACATTTTGGAATCGAACGGTTCCAGCTCAATGGCCACCGTCTGTGGAGCCACCCTCGCTCTGATGGACGCGGGCGTTCCCGTCGCTACTCCGATTGCAGGCATTGCCATGGGTCTGGTGAAAGAAGGCGACAACTACGCCATTCTGACCGATATTGCTGGAGCGGAAGATCACTACGGCGATATGGACTTCAAAGTGGCCGGCTCGCGCGATGGCATTACCGGTCTGCAGATGGACATCAAGGTGCCGAACGTAACTGCAAACCTGATGAAAGAGGCGTTGGAACAGGCACGGAAAGCGCGCCTCTACATCCTCGACAAGATGATTGCGACCCTTCCGAATTCGCGCGCGGAGATGTCACAATACGCTCCTCGTATCTACACACTCACTATTCCCACTGACAAGATTCGCGAGTTGATCGGCCCCGGCGGCAAGATGATCCGCAGCATTGTAGACGAGACGGGCTGCAAGATCGATGTCAGCGACGACGGAACCGTAAATATCTACGCCTCCGACGGCGAGTCTGCCAAAAAAGCCATCCAGCGCGTCACGGATATCGGAGCTGTCGCCGAAATTGGAAAGATCTATCTCGGCAAGGTAGTGCGCCTGGTGGATTTTGGAGCGTTCGTCGAAATATTCCCGGGAACGGATGGTCTGCTGCACATCAGCGAGATCTCGGAGAACCGCATCAAGCAGGTCCGCGATGAGTTGAAAGAGGGCGACCAGATTATGGTGAAAGTGTTGGCGCTCGAAGGCAACAAAATTAAGCTCAGCCGCAAAGCGGTACTGCGCGAGCAGCGCGAAAAAATCAACGCATAGGCAGGTGGGGGGGCCGCTTCGGCTGGTTCCCCACTCTACTAGCCCGTCGCCAGCTTCTTCAGTACCGGATACGGATTGATCGGCACGCCATCCCACCAGCGCTTCGCCGGCCCTACCTTATAAATTGCCAAATGGAGGTGAGGCGTGTTCGCCGGAGCATTTCCGGTGGTCCCCACATACCCGATCACGGTCCCTCGTTTCACTTCCTCACCTTCGACAATCCCGTCCGCGTAGCGGTCCAGATGCGCATAGTAGTAGCAGAATTCCTGTTTCGGATCGAACTGATAAATGGTCAGTCCTCCCGGAACACTGGTGAAGAGCTTACGAATGGTGCCGTCTTCCATGGCCAGCACCGGCGTGCCGCGTGGCTCCAGAATATCCGTAGCTTCATGCGGTTTTCCATTAGCCCGGCCAGCGTTGTAGGTGTCTTGGATATCCTGCTGCCGCAACCCTGGTATGGGCGCTGTCAGAGTCCGATACAGCAGTTCGCCGAAATCGCCCTCTCGTTCAGTACTCTTGGCCAGAGGAAGCTTCCTTGACGGTGGGGGGTAACCTTTTGACTCCGGCTCATGCCTGCGCGTGGTCTCTTCCGGAAGGCGCGACGCTGGGGCGCTGCTTGTTGGATAACTGGCCACCGGCGGTTCTGGATGACCTCTTCGCCAGATCAGATAATACAGGAACATTACTCCCAGCGACGCAGCCGTGAACAATACCAGGGAGCGGTAGCGCACCTCTGCTATTCCTTCCGCAAAGTAGCCGTAATGCCTGGCGTAATCGTGGCCGCCAACTCTTCTGCGTCCCAGTTCGTTAGCCGAATGCAGCCGTGTGATTGAGTCTTGCCAATAGCCGATGGCTCGGGCGTTCCATGGATGCCGTAATGCTCCTTCGATAACCCGATCCAGACGACACCGACGGGGTTATTGGGCCCGGGTTTGATAGTCGCCTTCGCTTGGGCTTCGTTGGCATCCCAGAATAAATCGGAATTGTAGTAAAAGTTCGGATTCTTGAGCGGCTTGTGCAGTTTCCAATCGCCCACCGGCAGTGGATCGTGCGCACTGCCCATAGTTGCCGGATAACGTGCGATTACTTTGTCCTGCGCATCCAACGCTGCAACCGAGTGGTCCGCCTCGCTGACCAGGACTTTCGCTACCTTCCCGCTGATCGGTTGCCGCTGTACCTGCGGCGCCAGGATCTCTTCTCCCGGTTTGTCGAACGCCTTGCCCGGGTTGAGCTTTTCTAGCAGCCGGGGACTGGTGTGGAATCGCTCGCCGAACTCCTCGAGTGGCGATTCATACCCCAGCGCGGTCAGCGTTGCTTTTTCCAACATGTCGGAAGGAATCTTCTCAAAAGGATGCTCCAGGTCTTTATTCGAAATCGTGTAGGGTGCGACCACCGGCCCGCTGTCGCTGTTAAGCGCTTCCCATGTGGCTGCGTTCACAATTCCGCTCTCGGGCAATCCGTGCGACGCTTGGTAAGCCTTCACTGCATAGCGCATGTTGGCTCCATAGGAGGCGTCGATCTCCCCAACCGGGAAATGAGCGCGGTCCAACAGAACTTGGGCGCGTAGCGCGGCCGAGCCCGAAGATCGCGGGCCCACCACCGCGGTGAGCTTGGGATTGTTGGCAGCCTCGGCGTTCAAGGCGTTCGAACGCGTGTTGGTTCGCCTGGCGGCGACGCTGCGTTTTTGAGCCGCGCTGGCCGGGATGACGCAGAATAAAAAAGTTAATACCGCTAAGGAACGAATCATCATTCTTCATGGTAGACGCGCGCCACCGGATAAGCTAACGTGCATAGTACATGACCCTACGGCTTTCGACAGCGATGCGCGTGCCGCACTGGATTATCTCGGCTCGCATCCGTCGTGTACTGGTCGGCTAGGTGTGATGGGCATCTGTATCGATGGACATCTGGCGTTCCGGGCAGCCATGAACGCGGATTTTCTGGCGGCTCCCTGCTTTTATGCCACCGACATTCACAAACAGAGTCTGGGTCAGGGCGCCAATGACGATTCGCTCCAACGCGCCGGTGAGATTCTGGGTTCGGGCGACTTGATTTCGGAGCCGGACCCATCTCCTGAAACCCGGCACTGACTTGGCCGGAGACGGCGGGGTAAGACATAATGACTAAGTCAGAGCTAATATGACTTCTACCCGGAAGCGTTTCTCCCTGTTGTTGGTCAAGCCATCACACTATGACGACCAGGGCTACGTTATACAGTGGCTCCGATCCGCTATTCCGTCCAACACTCTGGCGGTTATGAATGGTTTGGCTCTCGAGTGCAAAGAACGCCAGGTACTCGGAGACGATGTCGACATCGAGGTCACGGCCATCGACGAGACCAACACCAGAATCCGCCCGGAACGCATCGCGCGCCAGTTAGCGGGCGGGCGCGGGATGGTCGCACTGGTAGGCGTGCAGTCGAATCAATATCCGCGCGCTATGGATATTGCACGGAAGTTGCGCGCCGCTGGGGTGCAGGTTTGTATCGGCGGCTTTCACGTTTCCGGGATTCTGTCGATGCTGCATCAGCCCACGCCCGAACTGCAGGAGGCGCTCGATCTGGGCATCTCGCTGTTCGCGGGCGAGGCGGAAGGGCGCTTCGATTCAGTTTTGCGCGATGCCTGGAACGGCACACTCCAGCCGATTTATAACTACATGGACGATCTGCCGTCCCTGGATGGTGCGACGCTTCCGATTCTGCCGGCCTTACAGATTAAACGAACGGGCGGCCACCTGACCAGCTTCGATGCGGGCCGCGGCTGTCCCTTCCTATGCTCTTTCTGCACCATCATCAATGTGCAGGGCCGGAAGTCCCGCAGACGGTCCGTGGACGATGTAGAGCAGATCATTCGCGCCAACCTGGCGCAGGGTGTGGACCGCTTCTTTATCACCGACGACAACTTTGCGCGGAACACAGATTGGGAACGAATCTTCGACCGGTTGATCGATCTGCGCGAGAACCAGAAGCTCAACATCAAGTTCGTCATCCAGGTTGACACGATGTGTTACCGGCTTCCCCACGTCATCGAAAAGGCCACGCGGGCCGGCGTAGTACGGGTATTCGTTGGGCTGGAAAGCATCAACCCGGACAGCCTCCTCGCATCCAGGAAG
>JBBSHP010000294.1:0-6201 GCA_038232555.1 Bryobacterales bacterium | reverse complement strand
GGCGTAATATCGTCGCTTTGTAGGATCTCGAATGTCTCATCGCGCCTGGAACTCCAAGTAGTGTCAGAGATTGCGTGCAGGCCCGGGATGGGAGTTGTGCTCATACAAAGCGTCGCTGCCCGGCTCGAGTATGAGCCCCTCGCGGGCTGGCCATTCACAGAGACGATATCTGCATACACGAAGGTCGGCACACCTACGCCTTGACACGGTACGCCCACCCCCTTAACGCCACCGCCCTGAGTGACATTGGGATTCGTTCCCCATTTCGAGAGATCGGAAGTGTCCACCTGGTACTCAACGACATTCTGGAGTTCAACGTAGAGAGCCGTTGCTGGCGCTTGCCCTGGGGCTGAATTGCAATAGAAGGCTGCGAACATAATTGGAACGAGCGTTCCCTTTCGAGTCATGCTTCGAGATTGCTCCCTCCGGGATACGAACGCAAGTCGCACGGGGTGGCAAAGGGTTGTTACAACGTTTGCACTCCCTTGAAAGAACAGGGTAAGCTAAGAAACCGATGACGGCGCAAGAGGATGGGCGAGCCCTTCGCGAGGAACTGGAACGGGTCCTTTCAAGCGCCACTTTTGCGCGCACCGAGCGCCTGTCGAAGCTCCTGCGGTTCCTGGTGGAACGGGCATTGCACGGCCGGCAAAGCGAGCTGAAGGAAACCTCGATCGGGGTGGAGGTCTTTGGACGAGAAGCGGATTACGATCCCAAGCTGGATTCAACAGTGCGCACGGAAGCCTCGCGACTTCGGGCCCGCCTGCTCAAATATTATTCCGCCGAAGGCATCCGGAATCCGTTCGTGATCGAGCTGCCGAAGGGCGGCTACGTACCAAGCTTTCGCCGGCCTGAGCCGGCCGCCGGCGAAGCGAGAGCCACGCCCAGACGCCTTCGGCTTGCGGCGTGCATGGCCGGTTTCGGAGCGGCCGCAATCGCACTCGGCTTGGGGTTAGCCGTGCACAAAACTGCGCCCATCCCGATTGCCGTTCTCCCGCTGTTGAATTTGAGCCCTGATCCAGCCAACGACTATCTGGCCGACGGCCTTACCAGCGAGATCATTAGTGAGCTCTCCATCATTGAGGGGCTGTCCGTTCGCTCGCAGACCTCTTCTTTCGCGCTCAAGGGCAAACCGCACAACTTGCACGAGGCGGGCCGCCAGCTTGCAGCCGATTACATCCTGGAGGGCTCGGTTGTACGCTCCGGAGAACAGTTACGGATCGACACCCGGTTGGTTCGAACCCGCGACGACGTTCCGATCTGGTCCCGTAAATTCGAGCGCCCGTGGACCGACGTCCCCTCCATCCAGGACGAGATTTCGCGAGGCATCGTCAACAGCCTGCGGTTGAAACTCGGGCGGGGCCGAAGGCGCTATGAAACCAGCACCGAAGCCTATGATCTTTACCTTCGCGCGCGTGCTTCCGGGACGCAGCGCTTTCCTGGGGACGTTGCAGTCAGCGATCTGTTCGAGAAGGCAGTCGCAAAAGACCCCTCGTTAGCCCCAGCCTGGGCGGGCCTGGCCGGAGCTTACGCCTTCCAGTCCTTCGTAAAACCCAACCACCCCGATCACGCGGACAAGCTATTAAAGATGCGCACCGCGGCGGAGAGGGCGATTGAGTTGGACCCCCTGCTTGCGGAAGCGCATAGCGCGCTGGGGACAGCGTATGCGCGCAATGGCCAGTGGGACCAGGCGGAGCTGAGCCTGCGCAGGGCGATCCAGATGAATCCCAACCTTGCGATGGCTCACGACAATTTGACTTGGTTTTTCCTTTTCCCGCTCGGTCGGATGGAAGAGGCCATTCGGGAAGCGCGCACTGAGGTGACGCTGGACCCGCTCTCACCCATGGCACATTACCTGCTGGCTGAAACACTCATTTCGGCGGGCCAGTATGACAAAGCGGCAAGCCAGTGCGAGAAACTGCCCGCGGACTT
Source organism: Bryobacterales bacterium (assembly GCA_038232555.1). Lineage (GTDB taxonomy): Bacteria > Acidobacteriota > Terriglobia > Bryobacterales > Bryobacteraceae > JBBSHP01. The sequence goes on along the minus strand of JBBSHP010000294.1, from coordinate 4,272 downwards.
CGTATTCACCAGCGATTGCCGAGGCCGGGCTCGGCTCGGCCAGGGAAGAACCGCCGAGGCAATCCGTGTCCTTGCAACAGCAAACGATTGGGGCTATCTGGCGTATGCCTATGGTAGGGCGGGGAGACGCGACGAATTTGAGAGGCTCTTGGCCGAGGCACCGCTCGCTTATCCCAAAAGGCAAGGCCATTTCCAATATGCCGTGGTTTATGCGGGGTTGAAAGACAAAGACCGCACCATCGACCAGTTGGAACGTTCGGCCGGCGTTGGACCCGTGCGGATGGGTTTCACACTTGCCGGGCCGGAATTCGCGTTCCTGCGCGGCGACCCGCGAGTGAAGGCTCTCCGGAGGAAGGTTGGGTTGCCAGATTAGCAAGCTCGTTCTTCACCAACCAGACCAGAGGCTATATTTGCTTCAGGGACTTATACCTTGCGGTACCCTGTGGAATTAGCCGATGCGGAAGCCGATCCAACTTTTACTTGCTTGTACGTCCCTGTTGATGCCACTGGAGGGTCAGGTTGCGACACCCAACCACCTAGGCGTCGCTATGGGGCACCTCCACCTGAACGCACACGATCCGGCTGCTCAGAAAAGCTTCTGGGTGGATTATGTGGGAGCTAGGCCCGCTAAGCTCGGCCCTCTCGATGTCTATCGGTTGCCTGGGGTGATCGTGTTCGTCAATAAGGCGGAGCCATCCGGGGGTACCGACGGAACCGTGATCAATCACATCGGGCTGAAAGTTCGCGACCTGAAATCCTATCTAGCAAAAGCGCCCGCGGCCGATATCAAAATCGTGGCACAGTCTGAGACGCAGGCCATGTTACTGGCGCCCGACGGTATCCGGGTGGAGCTCACCCAGGATGCCGGCGGAAGCAGTGACTTGGCAATGCACCACATCCACTTCTATGTACCCGACATCGCCGCCGCAAAAAGATATTACGCTTCCGTGTTTGGAGCGATTCCAGGGATGCGCGGCAAATTCGAAGCTGCCGATTTGCCGGGAGTGAATTTATCGTTCTCAAAATCTGAGACGGCGCTGGCCGGCACTAAAGGCCGTGCACTGGATCATATCGGCTTCGAAGTGAAGGACCTTGAGAACTTTACGAAGAAGCTGGAGGGTTCGGGAACGAAGTTCAACATCGCATATCGAACTGTACCTAGGTTGGGAATCGCGATCGCATTCTTGACCGACCCCTGGAATACCTACATTGAGCTGACCGAGGGTTTAGCTCATGTTGAATAGCGCAATGCATACCGGAAAATGGTAGAACCGTCCATCGACCACAGTAGTATCCAGGCGTATCAGGTGGATACCAAGTCACGTTTTCACTTCGGTTTGGCAGCCTACATACTCTTGGGTGTACTCGCAGGCCTTACCCTGGATGGCAAGATTCGCATTGCGACTTGGGTGTTTTTGAGCGGTCTCGCATTGAAATCCTTTATAAATCACCTACAACAACATTAAATCTTCTCTGATTTTCCGAAGCCGTCCGATGAGAGTAATGAGACTGCAGTTCCATTGTGGAACGCGAGTACTAAATCGGAAGTTTTGGAGAGAGCTAAGGTTTCATTTCAACACCCGAATGCATAGGGAATTTATGGAACATCAAGTTTGCGCCACACTGTCTACTCAGCGCTGACAAGCTGTCCATGTTGTTGCACGTCCAAAGTTCCCTACCCGAAGCATAAGTAAACCTCTCAACGGCTTGGGGGCTAATCGCCTTAGCCGGAGCTTGGTCACCTGCTTGCTTTCTCAGAAGCACCAGACATCGAGAGCCAAGGGAAATAACTCCTCTGCGCAGAGGACCTAAACAAAAAGGGAAAGGTGCAAACCGTATGAAAGTCGAAGAGAGAAAGAGCGCTGAACTGAGCAAGACCGGTGCACGGGACCGGATAGTACTGGAGCATCTTCCCTTGGTGAAGGCGATTGCGTTACGGGTGCACGAAAACCTGCCCGTGCACGTGGACTTGGACGACTTGATACACGCCGGTGTGCTGGGCCTGTTCGATGCGGCATCAAAATACGACGGGGGCAAGAACGTTGCCTTTCCAGCCTACGCGAAGCATCGCATCAAGGGGGCGATTCTCGACAGCCTCCGCCAACTCGATTGGGCCTCGCGGGACCTGCGCCGCCGCCACAAACAATTGGAGGCGGTCACGCGAGAATTATCCCTGGTGCTGCAGCGCGCGCCGACTGAAGCCGAAATCGCTGGAAAACTCGGCATCGAGATCGATCGTTGGCGCCAGATGATGATCGAAATGCGCAACGTCGGTCTGGTCTCCGCTTCAGCGCGACATTCCGAGAACGAGGACCTTCCCGCGCCGGACTTCCCGACTAACCCAAACACTCATCCGGACAACATGTGCGCGCAGGAAGAGATGCGGGCCGAGCTGGGCAACGCCATGAAGATTCTTCCGGAGCGGTACAAGAAAGTTGTGGTGCTCTATTACACCAAAGATATGACGATGAAAGAAATCGGGGGCGTGCTCGGGATCAACGAGAGCCGCGTTTCTCAAATTCACAAGTCAGCCCTTGAAAAAATGCAGGTCGTCCTGCAATCGAACGGGATTTGTTCCAGCTACGCCTTCTAGCAGGATGATGAGAAGGCTCCGGCAGTCCGACTCCCTCGCGGTCGTGGCTCGGTAAATGTTGTAACGCGTGGGCACCTTTTCGAGCCGCGCGCGACTGCTAGGGCTAATGAACGGTTATGGTGTAGGGCATCACCTTCAGCATTCCACCGTGCGTCCAGGATTGAATGGGGAAGGCGCCAAGCAGTTGCCGGATTTTGAGCTCAACTGCCGCGCTCTCGTCGCCGCGGTTCACGATCATATCCAAGATGTTGCGCTTGGGCGGATAAGCCACCAGCGTGATCTTCTCGTTGACCGGGATGTGGGCTTTCTGCTTGGCCAACTCAATGGCCCGGTCAATCCCGCCCAATTCGTCCACCAGGCCATTCTGCTTCCCTTGCGCGCCTAACCAAACCCGGCCCTGAGCCAACGGCTCAATCTGATCGTAGGACCGCTTGCGCCCTTCCGCTACGCGGCTGACGAACGCCTTGTAGAAATCGTCGACGTCCTCCCTCAGCTTCTGACGCTCCTCGGCCGTGAGGTTCTCGTAATCCGAGTCGAGCGCTGCGTACCTACCGCGCGTGAGCAGCTCCTTTTGGATACCAAGCTTGTCGTATAGCCCGTGCAGGTTGAGCTTTCCCATCAGGACGCCGATGGATCCGGTCAGAGTGTTGGGGTAGGCCACAATCGGATCTCCGGTCATCGCGACAAAGTAGCCTCCGGAAGCAGCGAGATCGCTCATGGAGATGACCACAGGTTTTTTCCTGCTCAAATTCTTCACTTCGTGCAAAATGTCGTCGGAAGCGATCCCGTCTCCACCGGGCGAATTCACGCGCACAATGGCAGCTTTAATGCTCGAATCGTTCTCCACCTGGTTCAACAGCTTGATGAATCCGCCTGAGGTGAAACCCTCGTCGGAGCCAAAAAGGCCCTCGCCCGTGCCACGCGTGATTTCGCCCTCGCCGACAATGAATGCGATCCGCTTCCCACCTTCCGATCCGACCGATTGCGGTGTGATCTTGAGATAGGTCTTGTGTGACACCTTTTTGAGATCGCCCCGATTCAAACGGGTCCGCATCTCCCCTTCCACCTGGTCCGCGAAAGCTACGGCATCCACCAGTCCGTTCGAAAGCGCGTCGGCGGCCCGGTATGGTCCTTTGTCGATGATCGCGCGGACCTCGTCCTGTTGCTTCTTCCGCCCAGTCGCGATGGTAGTTACTAAGTCGCCGTAAAATTGGTCGAGCACCTGGTTCAGCACCTCGCGGGTTTCCGGCGACATGGAGGTCTGGGTGAGCATATCTCCGGCATCCTTGTACTTGCCGGCGTGAATAACATCCATCTTGACGCCGAGCTTGTCAAGAGTGTTCTTCAAGAACATCGCCTCAACGCGCAGACCCTTGAGGTCCAGCGAATCTTCAGGCGTCATGTAGACCCGGTCGCACGCGGTGGCGAGATAATATTCGCGGCCTCCGGGATTGCGCAGGAACGCAACCAGGGGCTTGCCGGTCTTCTTAAATTGCTCCAGCTCCTGATGGATCTCCTGCATCTTGGCCCAGCCTGCTCCCACCCGGCGGGGTTCAAAGATCACGGCTTTAATCCGGGAGTCCACCGCGGCTTTCCTCAGTGTTGCCCAGACCTGGTGGACGGTCATGGGGCTCTGGCCCTCAAAGAAGGGCAGCGGAATCTCCGGCGCGGCTTTCTCC
>JBBSHP010000293.1:0-6215 GCA_038232555.1 Bryobacterales bacterium | reverse complement strand
GCGCGAGCGATAACCTACCTGGCGCTCACACGGGCCGTTTTGGGCGATTGCAGCGCAGTAGCTACGGATGAGCTGAGACTGCAGGCATATCGCAATGCCGATCCGGAAATTCGGCGGCTCTCTGGTTTGGCGGTGGTGCGGTGCATGCTTGCGTACAACCGCACAGCAGAGGCTATGCCCATGCTGGCCAACCTGCGAAACTCGTTCCCGGACGACGCAGATGTTCTCTATGAGTCCACCCAGGTGTTGAATCGCGCTTGGAGCCTGGCGGTCCGCGACCTGCGGCAAAAGGCGCCGAACTCGTATCGCATCAACCAGCTTGCGGCCGAGAGCCTGGAGAATCAGGGGCGTTACGCTGAGGCCGCGGCCGAGTACCGGCGAGCCATAGAGAAAGATCCAGTGGCCCTGGGTCTGCACTACCGTTTAGGACGTGCGCTCATGCTGGGCAGCCAGGAACCCGCAGCGCTGGACACCGCGCGCCAAGCCTTCCAGGCCGAGCTTGCCATCAACCCCGGCGATGCCGCCGCGGAATATCAGATCGGCCAGACCTACATTGTTTCCCAAAAACCGGCGGAAGCCACCGAGCACTTTGAAAGGGCGCTGGAGCTCGCTCCCAAATTCGCGGAGGGCATGATCGCGCTTGCGAAATTAAAGATCGACGGCCAAAACTTCAAAGATGCCATCACGCTGCTGGAACGAGCCGTGGAACTGCAGCCCGCCATGGAAGCGGCCCATCAAAACTTGATGCTGGCGTATCGAGCCGCGGGCAAAAACAAGCAGGCGGACCGCGAGCAGGCCGAGATTACGAAGCTACAAGGGCGGAGATGAACATTACTTGATTCCCGGCGCCAGGCCGACATACCGATGGGATCCTTCGCCGCTTCCCAAACCGATGTAGGCCCGGAACACGACTTTGGATTCTGCCCATACGTTGATCCCGAAACCAAAACTTTGACGCATGTTCGCCAGGCTTAGATCGCCCTTGCGAGTGGTGACCTGCCCTGCGTCATAGAAACCGAGAACACCGAAATAGCTCCAGACCCGGCGTTCGTATTGCGTAGAAAATTCCATCAGGTTGGGGGCGCGGAACCGGTAATCGGCGAAGCCGCGCAAAGTGGGATCGTTGTTGATGTCGGAGCCTCCCAGGGTTTCCTGCAAATAGAACGGTATGGCGTTGCCGGCGCTCTTGCCGGAGAGCGAGAACAGCCCCCGGATCTCGAGCACTCCGGCATCCCGTTTGGGAATGCTCTGTGCCCGCGTGAAGTAGACGTTATGACGCAGATCCGCCCGGAAGCGCTGAAACGAGTAGTGGCCCGTGTCGGTATCGGTGAAGAAGTTGTACCCGATGTGGTAATTGAGCTCGAACGGGTAGGCATGATGCGGAGTGATGGAAAGCTCGGAATGGACGAACTTGGGCTGGCGGAACAGCCCGGGCGCCGATGCTTCATTGAAAAGCCGCTCAATGGACCGGATCTTAGGATCGTTGATGCCGCTGATGTCCGGGAAGATTCCTTCCACCAATCCGCCCACCCTCAGCCAGGATGAGACCGGGTTTACAACATCCGCTCCGGCAAATACGTCGCGTTCTTCGAAGTCCACCAGATTATTTTTGCTGGTGCGGGGTCCGATTCCATAGAAGGGCATGCGGGGCAGGCCACGCGCTCGGAGGTAAAGGTGCGTCGCGAACGCATCACCCGCTTTGACCGAGCTACTGAACGAGGGATGGCGGAAGGTTAGCTTCGATTCAGCGATCCAAAACCCTCGCAACGATTCTGCGCCGTTGATGGTAAAGATGCGGTGCCACTCTCCCTTGGGAGAGTCCAGCGTGTAGTTGAGACCAATTCCTGTTCCGCCCCCCGGCACGATGCTGCGCACGATCGGGTGAATCGGTTGCAGCGTGAAGAAATCGCTGGCACAGCCAAACAGAGCTTTCAGCGCGGGTGAACTTCGGAATGCGGCGCAATCGCGCTTGAACTCATCCATCGAAGCCGCCTGAATGCCCCCTGTCAAGAGACAAAAAGACAACACAGGAATTGCTCTGCTCATCGTGGGGCTCCCGTTGCTGCGGCCGGGCGCACTCCGCGCAACTCGTCGGCAACCGTTTTCAGATACACGGAAGCTTCCCGTTCGGTCAGGATCTGATTGGGAGTGGCAACTCCCGTTCGGCGATCCGGAGGAAGCGTTTGCTCCGCCTGGAAGGCCTGCTCCACCAGATCGCGCTGGTGAACGGAAAGCGCCTTGTTGAGGCTATTCGCGGCGGCAGCCATGGGATTCAAGCCAAACGCCACGTCGGGTTTCTTGAAGTTCACCTGATCGACGCGAGGAATACTCAGCGTTAGCAAATGCTCGAAAGTGTTGGCCTGCCGGTCCCGTTCCGTCAAGAAATTAGTAGCTGCGTCATTTCCGAGAAAGAGCTTGCGAGCCATGGCCAGGAATGAGGTATGGTCGTAGACTGTACTGTCGATGGTGCCTGCCGGAATGTACGGCGACACAATCACCGCAGGTACTCGAAGGCCCAGGCGCTTGAAATCGAACGGCGGAATACCGGGAGCGGTATTCTCACCCGGTTTGCCGGCATCCTTTCCATCCGGGTTTACGGTGACCGGCGGAACCACGTGATCGTAGGTGCCGCCGTGCTCGTCGTAGGTAATAACCAGCATGGTGCTTTCCCACAGTTCCTGATTGCCGTGAATGGCTTTGTAGACCTGCCCAATCAGCCGGTCGCCTTCCGTGATGTTGTGATCGGGGTGCTGATCGCTGGCTTCAAACACGCCTTCCTGCCCCTGATCGGAGTCGTTATAACGAGGTTCGACAAAGCTGTAAGCAGGCAGTTGGCCGGTATTGCAAGCACGTTCGAAGTCGTCGTAGATTGCGAACCACTTACTCTGCGAGTTGGCGAAATTCTTGAACGTGAGCGCGATGGACCAGTCCTGGTAGAAAATCTTAGAGGTCACCCCGAACTTGTCCAGAAGTTCGTAGATCGTCCTGCTTTCATCGCGCCAGATGGGCTTCATGTCTACACGGCCGATGGATGTCGCGGCATGCGCGAACGAGCGGTTGGGCAAGGTGGGGCCCGGCACCGAGGAGAACCAGCGATCGCAAATCGCATACTCTTTCGCCAGCGTTGTGAGGAACGGAATCTTGGAGTGATCGAAACACTTCATGATCCGGTGGGATTTGTTGCGGTCATGGGTGTGTTGTTCGTAGGCTTTCACGAAGCCCTGCATGAGCGGAACTCCGGGCTTGGGTCCCATGAAGTCGCTGAAAATCTGAAAATTCACGTCGGGAAAGTGGTGACCCGGGTCAGGCGAGAGTTCGCCCGAAATCGCGGCATCGCGGCTAACGGCTACGCTTTGCCCTTGGGAATCCGGGCAGGCCTCCGTGCCGGTAAGACCATCAATCGGGTAGCCAGGCCCGGCCAGGAAGCCGAACATGTGATCGAAGGACCGGTTCTCCATCATGAGAACTACAAGGTGTTTGATTTTGTCGGTTGCTAGTGGCAAACAGCGCTCTCCCGTGAATCGAGGTTGAATGTGGAGTCAAAGTACAATGTGCAGTATACCGGACTACCGTTACAGGTCCGTTTGGCAATATCTGCCTCTTTGCGGCTGATCAATTGCATTAGAAAGTGCGTGGGTGCAACCCCGGCACACGGCGCCTCGTCGCACTAGATTGGTATACTTGAACTTAACCTCAACCTCAATGAAGTCTTTCGTTTTCCTGTTCTTATCTACCCTAGGTGCGTCCGCTGCGGACTTTGTGAACGGGCAAGCGGCCCGCCTGACCATCGGGCAGCCTACCTTTACGGCCCAATTCACGGGCGCGCCTTCTGCGTTCCAACTTGGCGGAGCGAGCGGCTTGGCCTACGCGAATAACACGTTGTTTGTTACAGATGCGAATCGCGTCTCGGCCGGACCACTACAGCACCGGGTGCTGATCTACAAGAACCTTTCTGACTTCGTACGGCCGGCCACGGCAGACATCCCGCAGAAGGGAATAACCTGCCCCGTGTGCGCGGGAAGCCCAGATGTGAAACAGGCGGACATTGTTCTGGGACAAAAGGACTTCACCCAAACGGATCTGGGCCTTTCACAATCGGCTTTTCGTCTGCCGACGGCGGTGGCAACTGACGGGCAGGTCCTGGCCGTAGCCGATACGGATAATAATCGCGTCCTGATCTGGAAGAGCATCCCGCAAACCAACGGCGCGCCGGCAGACTTGGTCCTCGGTCAAGTGGACTTTAAATCAGTCAAGCAGCCTCCGGTGGTGGATAACAAATCGTTCCGTGGTCCTCAAGGCGTCTGGATTCAAGGTACGCGGTTTTTTGTTGCCGATACCCAGAATCATCGCGTGTTGGTGTGGAACAGCATCCCCACCAGCAACAACCAGGCTGCCGACTACGTCCTGGGCCAACCGAACTTCAACACCGCTCCTCAACCGGACCTGACCAAAGCGCTGGTCGACGCGAAGGCGATTAGCATGTTGAATCCGGTCTCAGTCACGTCCGACGGTCAACGGTTGTTTGTAACGGACTTGGGCCATAACCGCGTGCTTATCTGGAACTCCATCCCGACCCAGACGCAGCAAGCCGCCGATGTGGCAGTGGGCCAGCCAGACCTAACTAGCGCCATTTCGAACAATTCCTCCAAAGGTTGCATCTCTACAGCAAACGACTCGGCAGGCAAGCCAATCTATCCGGAGCGGTGTGGAACCACTCTCAGCTTCCCGCGTTTTGCCGTCTCCGATGGAACTCGACTGTATATCGCTGACGGAGGTAACGACCGGGTTCTGGTCTATAACACGATGCCCGTGCAGAGCGGCGCCAAGGCCAATGTCATCCTCGGACAGACTGATGAGTTCGTCGACGTCACCAGCGATAGCACGGACACATTTCGACCGGACAGCAATATCGGACGGTCCAGCGCCGATACCATCCGGACACCCATGTCACTGGCATGGGATGGAGCGAACCTGTATGTTTCCGACCCGTTTGACCGGCGCGTGGTGATCTATACGCCCGGCCAGAATTCGATCCCCACCAACGGCATTACCAACTCTGCCAGCCGCTCCGTGTTCGCATTGGGATCAGTCGGCTTTGCAGGCACCATCAAAGCCGACGATACGGCCACGATCACCATCCAGGGCAAAGACTACACCTACAAAATTGTCAAAGACAACACATTACAAACTGTCATCGAGGCTCTGGTCGGCTTGATCAATGGCTCCGGTGGCGACCCGAACGTAATCGCATCCTCTAATCCGGGGTTCAACCAGATTCTGCTTACTTCCAAATTGCCGGGGGAGCAAGGCAACAGCATCGCGTACACCGTCAGCACGTCCACCAGTGCAGTAATTGTCCTCACCGCCGCCAGCTCGTTCCTGGGGGGCGGCCAGAGTGCGGCTGAGGTGGCGCCCGGGACCCTGGTTACGCTCGTAGGGACTGCCCTCAGCGACGTCACCCAAAGCGCTGTCGATGCTACCGGCAACATCCTGGGCACGCCGGGCCGGACCCAACTTCCCAAAGAATTGGGCGGCGTTTCCGTCTATTTTGATGGCTTCAAAGCTCCTTTGCTCTTCGTTTCGCCGACCCAGATCAATACTCAGATTCCTTTTCAATTCATTGACCGGTCCAGCATCAGCTCGTATGTGGTGACGAAGCATAGCAACGGAACCACCACGGCCACCACGGCAATTGCCATTCCGATCGTGTTTCAAAACCCTGGCATCTTCACGGATCCTAAAGCCACCACGGATCCGCGCCCGGCCATCGCTTTTCATGTTTCAGGGAACGCCATCGCTGTGGTGGACGTGAGCGGTGCAATCAAAGCCGCTGATGTCGTGACCATCACTGTGGAAGACCGGGCCTACGCTTATACGGTGTTGGCAGCCGATACGCTCACCTCGGTTCGCGACGCTCTGATCGGTTTGATCAATGCGAATGCGGGCGAAAAGGTAACCGCCAGCGCGGCGGGCCAATTCACCCGGATTATTCTGTCGGCCAAGGCCGCCGGTCCGGATGGCGTGGGTATCCCGATTTCCGTTACGAACAGTACCAGTTCCCAGATTGTTCTGACTGCCTTACAAAGCCAAACCTGTTGCGTGAGCTCGCCGGGAACACCGGTGAACGCTGCGAATCCCGCGCTCCCGGGTGAGTTGATCTCGATCTATGCGGCAGGCTTGGGCCAAGTCCAGCCCACGGCGGCAAACCTGGCGGC
>JBBSHP010000292.1:0-6248 GCA_038232555.1 Bryobacterales bacterium | reverse complement strand
TTCTTGTCCACAATGTAGTGGAGACTCTGAATCGCCAAAACCTTGAACTCTGCTGCTGCGCGGGCCGGGAGAATGCCCGCGTGCAAGCGCCCGACCAGATAGTAGCTGTAGTTGTTCTGGTCAATCATCTTTTGAGTGATGACCAACGGCGTCCAGAATTCGGTTTGTTCGGGAGCGAAACGCATGACGGCGCCGACATCGGCCAAGCGGGGGAAATCGAAGCGGGGCGGCGCCACGCCGATAATCGTCATGCTTGCGCCACTAACCTGAATGCTTTTGCCCACAATGGCAGGATCACTTCCAAACCGGCGCGCCCACAATTGATGGCTGAGAATGATGACCTGTTCGTGCCCAAGGGCCGCGTCTTCCGGGAGGAAACTACGGCCTAGAAGCGGCGAGATTCCGAAAACACGAAAGAAATCCGGGGTCACTCGAGCGCCAAACAGGAGCTCAGCGCGATCCCTGCTGGTGAGAGTTAAATCCATCGTGTTGATCGCGGCGGCGTCATCGAGGAGACCGGATTTCTGCCAGCGCTGGAACTCGTCAAGCGTGCAGATCTGAGGACCACTTCCCATGAAAGGTACAGTTTCGGTGATAGTCACGAGGCGATCCGCATGCTTGAACGGCAGCGGGCGCAGGATTACAGTGTTTAGCACGCTGAACATCGTGTTGACGCCAGCGAGACCCAGAGCGAGGGTGAGGACAAAAAGGGCAGCGAATCCCCAGCTCCTTCGGAGGCTGCGAAGCGCGGAGCGAATGCCCGACGGAATACTCATTAGTTTAATGATGCACGAGGTCCGGCGAATCTAAGCAGGAGCAGCGGCAAAATCAGCCAGGTATGTCAAGGTTGTTCGCTCGCGCAAACAGAATGTCCGGTTTGGCAGCCGATTCGTGAACGTGCAGCGCGCTAACCGGCTATCTCGATCTTCCGTGACACTCCAAGCACGCCCCTGGAGCGGCTCGGTGGGCGATTATTTGTATTCACAAAACTCTGCTGTTTCGAGTTACCAGAAACGATTGAAAACAAGCCGCTAATTCTGTGTGATTTTCCTTAAAGCTATTTCGGTGAGCGTTTGCGCTCTCGGCTCCATACGTGTGATAACGGTAGCATTATCACACGTATCGGCCATGCCGCTCGAACAACCCTTCTCCAAACGCCACCGCTATAGCGGGGCCAAAGAAATAACTACCCGGGAGGACGCGCCGGAGAACTTGCGCTATTTCGTCCTCCAGAGCGCATATGAGTTTGGTTGCTGGCCTCCCGGGTTGCTGGAAACTCTTTGCAAACTTCTGCGTGTGGTGCCGCACTCGAACGAAGAATATGAATATCAGGTTCGGAAGGAGGTGGAAGAGTTGCTTCATAGATGCGAGTGGTATCGCATCTATGACTTCATCGAATTTGTTACGCCGGTATTGCGAAAAGAGAAGAGAACTCCGGCGCGTGGGAGGATAAGGCCGGAAGATTCGCGACTGCGATTAATGGCTTCTTCTCGGACGAGGGCATTGGCTGGCAACTCGCGGACGGCCATATCGTCACGCGCGGAACCGAAGCGTTTGAAGCCGTGGTGAAGCAAGCAACCGGCGCGTTGGAAGCGACCGAGCGCCCCACGGCCGCGAAACACCTGCATGAAGCGTTGCAAGACCTGTCGCGGCGGCCGGAAGCGGACTTTCCGGGCGCGGTTTATCATGCGATGGGCTGCCTGGAATGCGTGGCGCGCGACTTCACCGGCGATAGCAAGGCCACCCTGGGAGAAGTGTTAAAGCGCTATCCAGGACTGCTGCCGAAGCCTCTGGATACAGCGCTTTCACAGATCTGGGGATATGCCTCAAATGAAGCGCGGCATGTGCAGGAAGGCCGCGAAACGAGCCGAGAGGAAGCGGAGTTGCTGGTGGGCCTTGCCGCTGCGCTGTCCGCCTATCTGACACGGAAGCAATCGTGAGGCACGCCCAATGAGCGCTGACATCATCTCGTTCAAAGAACCGCGCTCACTCGCCGGCCTGGCGCCGAAGCCCTTCTCATGTAACCGCACCCAGCCGCGCCGACCTTGCGCCGTTGGACCGCTTGATTGTTGGACCGCTTGATTTGACGCTTCTGAACCATTCTGTACACTTCTGCTCAGAAGAAGCTTTTTTGAACAGTACACAATCGATACTCCATGTTTCGAAGGTCAGCACAGCTGCCCCTTCTTGGCCTATTTGGAATGGTTAGTCGCGTCGGTTTCGTGCGCATTGTGCGCCCCAGCCGAGCTGTACTGAGCAGCATGAAAACCAACGTTTAATGCCTCGCACAGCGAGCCTGACGCGTTTACATCATCTTGGATCAGCGCCCAGTTCTTAACGGTAACGAGTAGATGAAAACGCTCAATCCCCGCTCCGTAAACTTCTGATTCTGTTTTGAAGCCAGTTGCTTAGATGCAGTTTGCGGTACCAAACTTGTGCCGGATGCCGTGGCTCGACGAGGTTGAGAGGATTGCATGTTGACAACAGCGCGGCGAATTGTTGAGTCTCGCGTTCTCCCGCCACCTCTACAGCAACTCGTCGTACCCAATACCGAAGGAGTTACAGACTGCTGAAACTTTTGCAACCAAGCAGAATGGCCAGTCCATTTGCTTCCCAACTCATTTGCGCGTCATTCGGGTCCTCGGAGTTGCGCCGGGGAAGCACTTACCCAATGCAGTTCGGCGTCATGAGCGTTGCAGGTAAGTGAGCAACAATCGCGCGGCCTGACTCCGGTGACTCACGCTCATTTTCTGCTCGATGGGGGCTTCGCCGAATGAGCAGCCAAAGGGTGGGTAGTAAAATACCGGATCGTAGCCGAAGCCGTTGCTGCCACGGCAGGCGTGCAGCAACTCACCGTCCACCACGCCCTGGAAGGTCTGGATGAGTTCGCCGGCGCGCGCCAGGGCGATCACCGATACGAAGCGCGCGGACCGATCGGAATGGTTGTGCATGCGTTCCAGCAGAAGACGATTATCCTCCTCATCCGACGCCCCCTCACCTGCATAGCGAGCCGAGTAAACTCCCGGAGCCCCGCCTAAGGCATTCACTTCCAGGCCGGAATCTTCTGCAAACAAAAGGTCTGAACAATGGTTGGAGTAATAGAGAGCTTTCAAGATGGCGTTTTCCTCGAAAGTGAGGCCGCTCTCTTGCGGCGCGGGAATGGTATCCAGACTCGGAAGCGCTTCCACCGGGAGAGCCAGCCGAAATTCCCGGAGCTTGCCCGCATTGGTTGTGGCGCAGAACAGGCGTGACACGGTTATAGCTTCAGCGCCAGAGTAACGCCGTCCGCAATCGGCAACAGACTCACCAGCACGCGCCGGTCTTCAGCCAGGCGCTGGTTCAACTCCCGGATAGCCACGGTGTCTTTATCGTTCGCGGCCGGGTCAATCACCTTCCCGCTCTGCAGCATGTTATCCAACGCGATCACGCCGCCGGTCCGCAGCAGCCTCAGGCACAGTTCAAAATATTCGGCATATCCAGTTTTGTCGGCGTCGATAAAAGCGAAGTCGAAGGTACCCTCCTGTCCATCGTGGATCAGCGCGTTCAGCGTATCAGCCGCTGGTGCGATCCGCAGATCGATCTTGCGCGCTACGCCGGCTTCTTGCCAGTAGCGCTGCGCAACGGAGGTGTATTCTGCACTGATGTCGCAGGCCACCAGCTTTCCGTCCTGGGGCAGCGCGAGCGCCACGGCCAGCGAGCTGTAGCCAGTGAACACCCCAATCTCAAGCGCCTTGCGCGCTTTCAGCAAGCGGATTAAGAGAGCAAAGAACTGGCCCTGATCCGCCGAGATCTGCATGACGGCATTCGGGCGCGCGGCAGTCTCCTCGCGAAGCCGCCGGAAAACATCGGTCTCGTGCACAGAATTAGCCAGGATGTATTCGTACAACTTGGGGTCGATATAGGATTTCTCAGTCATTCGCTTTGGAACCATGACAGCACATTTGCCGATCTGCAGACTCGCAACCGTGCTAGCATCGTCCGAGATTGAAACGAAACAGCGCTGTTCTCCTTCCGGTCCTGGTTCTATGCGGGATCAACATCCTGAACTTTTACGATCGCAATGCGCCGGGTGCTTTGGCCGAGCCGATGCGGAGGGAATTCGGGCTTTCCGATACGCAGATCGGCCTGCTGGGGAGCGCGTTTGTGTGGATCTATGCGATTGCCGGCGTTCCGCTGGGGCGGGTCGCGGACGTGTGGAGCAGGAAGCGGCTACTGGCGTTGGGCGTGGTGGTCTGGACGGCACTCACGGCGCTGGCCGCGTTCGCCGGGAGCTACTCCGTGCTGCTGTTCTCCCGACTCGGTGTCGGTGTGGGGGAAGCGATTTGCGCACCCGCGGGGACCAGTTGGCTGGGGGATCTTTTCCCGGTGAACCGGCGCGCGCGCGTGCTCGCGATCTTCATGTTGGGCGTGCCGGTGGGCGGCGCTTTGAGCTATTTTTTCAGCGGCCCGATCGCTCAGGCGTGGGGCTGGCGGACGGCCATGGTGGTAGCCGCGCTGCCCGCCGTGCTGCTGGTGCCTGCCCTGCTTACGCTGCATGAACCGGAGCGGGGCGCGTCCGAAGCGGGCGATTCCGGAGTCCACAGGGCGCCGCTTGAAACGGCTTCGACCTGGTCTGTTCTGCGCATTCCGACGCTCTGGTGGATCACCGCGTCCGGGATATTTCTCAACTTCAACATGTATGCCATCGGGATGTTCATGCCGGCGTTTCTAAGCCGGGTGCATGGGATGTCGCTGGCGAGATCGGGCGTGGCGACCGGGTGCACATACTTGATTGGAGGCGTGTGTGGAGGGCTGCTGGCCGGCGCAGTGGGCGACCGGATCGTACGCACTCATCAGAATGGGCGGCTGTTGATCGCATCGGCGATAGCGCTCCTGGCCGCTCCTTTTGCTTACCTGGGAGTGGTGCAGCGGCCCGGCCACGTCCTGATCACGCTGCTGTTTCTCACGTTGGCGTATGGCGCTTTCAACACGTATTACGGCTTTGTGTACGCATCCATTCAGGACATCGTGCCCGCGAACCAGCGCGGTATCACCATGGCGATCTACTTCATGGCGATGTATTTGTGCGGGGCGTCATTCGGTCCTCTGCTGACGGGCAATCTGAGCGATCGGATGGCACGGCGGGCGATGGCGTTGGCCGGAGCCCAGACCATGACCGAGCCTTTTAAGGCAATCGGTTTGCAACAGGCGATGCTGATTATTCCAGCGCTGTCGGTCGCGCTGGCGATCGTTCTGTATTTTGGATCGCGCACTATCTCCGGCGACGTCGCGCGGCGGCACGGCGTGGCATGACCGCGAGAGAGATGAAGTTCGTCATCGCCACAATACTCGGGGCTGGGATTTGCGGTCCGCTTGCGGGATGAAGGCCACGACGGAATCCCCACCGTCCTTCAAGTACTCGGAAACCGGAGAGGCCATCCGGTTCATCCTGCAGGAGGGAAACAGGGAGTAGGAACGAACGTCGAGGTGTGGTTCCAGATGGGGACCCAGTATTCGCTTCATTGGGGTCGGAATGCAGGCGGCATTCGACATCGCATTTGAACAATCCGCGAGCAAGGCAAGGTTCTCGCGAGCCGGGGGACGATGCGCGCGCGCCGTATCAACGAGAGCAATTTTTTGCGACGAATCTGGAGCGGTTGCTGGCCGCCGAACTGGGCGTGGAATGGTTTGCTTATGACCGGCTGGTAGAAGGGTTGGGCGTCAAAAAGTGACGCCGCGGGTAAGCAATTTCGACGGCCATGCAAGGATCTCCCAAGCCGGACGGACCTGGGCGAATCGAGATTCCTTAAGAAAGTGCCTTCGGGTAGTACAGTGTCGATCTCTGGTAACCCAGAGTTTTCTCACCCGCGATGACCGCGGAGGCATTCGATAGTAGCGTGCGGTGGGCCTTATTGCGAGGAATCACGCCGGGGTTGCCCTGCTCCTTGATCTTGCATTCCGCTGCCGCGGCTTTGAAGTCCATTTTGGCGCAGGATGAACAAAACTGGTGAAAATTCAAAGCTCCGCCGGGACCCATCGCCCAGCACATGCTCAGCAAAGCCAATTGCCCATCCGCTGGCCAATTATCAAAATCTTTGAACGGCTTCTGGCGCTTGAGGAAACTTTCGTTTCTGGCGAGCCGCTCGGCAATCACGCCGTCGATGGACGTCGAGTCGAGTTCTAGTACTACTGTGTTAGAAAAGAACAATTGGGTGTAGACTTGTTTTGTGGGTACCACCTCCGCGCCAGGCCCACAACAGAAACGCTTT
>JBBSHP010000291.1:0-6248 GCA_038232555.1 Bryobacterales bacterium | reverse complement strand
GTCTGCCGGTACGCGTGACGGTCGCGATTTACTTACCCGAGCGAACCCCGGAGAAAATCGAGGCGTTCGTCAGGAAGATCGGCATCAGACAAGGCGACGGCGATGAATGGGTAGAGGCCGGCAGCTTCAAGCTGGCCGCCGATGGAGGGATTCACTGGGGAACAACCGCGCTGCGCGAGCCATACGGGCCCAAGCGCATCGCGTTCTACAGGCTGACAGATCCTGCTTACCGCGGCGATCTCTTCTATACCGCGGACGAACTGAAAGCCATTATGATTACGGCGAACCGCATCGGATGGCAGGTGAGCGTACACGCTACCGGCGACGCCGCGGTCGATCAGGTTCTCGACGCGATGGAGGCTGCGGACCGCGACAAATCCATTCGCGAGCGGCGATTCACGTTGGTGCACGCTTACTTTCCGGCAGCGGATGCTATCGCGCGGGCGCAGCGCCTGGGCTTGTGCGTGGACACGCAGCCATACCTGTACTATAAGGATTCCGACGCGATCGCGGATGTTTACGGGCCGCAGTGGGCCGCGCGATTCATTGGCGTGGGCAATTGGGTCCGCGCCGGCGTTCCAACCTCTATAAACAGCGATCATATGATCGGACTCGATCCGGACCACGCCATGACTTCGTTCAATCCATTTCTGCAAATGTACGTTGCGGTCACGCGCAAGAACCAGAATGGCCGCGTGTACGGCCCCGAGCAGAGAATTTCTCGAATCGCAGCGCTTCGGGCGATGACCTCTTCACCCGCTTACATGGATTTCAATGAGAAGAAGACAGGCTCGCTGGAGACCGGCGAGCTGGCGGACCTTGCTGTGCTCGATAGAGATTACCTGAGCTGTCCCGAGGAACAGATTCGCGACATAAAGATTTTGATGACGATGATCGACGGCAAAGTGGTGTATGAAAAAGAGCCCGCGCGTCACTGACTGGCTATTCGGCATCGTACTACTGCTCGGCGCTAGCTGTCTTGCGGCACAGCAGTATGACCTGGTGCTTAGCGGCGGACGCGTTATGGATCCGGAGAGCGGTCTCGATGCGGTTCGGAATATCGGGATCAAAGGAAACAGCATCGAAGCGCTTTCGGTAAACCCGCTTCAGGGTAGGGAAACCATCGAAGTGAAAGGCCTGGTGGTTGCACCCGGATTCATTGACCTGCATGCCCACGGTCAAACGCCGGAAAATTATCGCTTACGCGCTTTTGATGGGGTGACTACGGCTCTGGAGATGGAGATCGGCGTGGGCCGGGTTGCGGAATGGTACGCGGCTCGGGAGGGCCGCGCGGCGATCAACTTCGGCGCATCCTCGGGCCACGCGCCCGCGTGTATGGCAGTGATGCACGACAATGGGACACTTCTGCCCATCGACGAAGCGGCGACACGCCGGCCGACGCCTCGGGAAAGTCGCGATATTTTCAATCAAGTGCGGGCCGGTCTCGACCAAGGAGCGCTCGGAATTGGTTTCGGCCTGGAGTACGTTCCGATGGTCAGTCGCGCCGACGTACTCAAGCTCTTTCACTTGGCTGCCCAGCGAGGGGCCACCTGTTTCGTCCATCTGCGCCATAAAGGAATGGCGGAACCAGGGGTTCTGGCCGGACTGCAGGAAGTGATCGCCGACAGCGCGGCCAGCGGCGCTTCCTTACATGTGGTGCATATCACCAGCTCCGGCCGGGGGCTCACCGAACCGGCCTTGAGGATGTTAGAAGACGCGCAAAAACGCGGGCTGAACGTTACGACCGAATTTTATCCGTATCCGGCAGCCATGACCGATTTGAAATCCGCTGTGTTCAACCCGGGCTGGCAGGAACGCATGGGCGTGACGTACGGTGATTTGCTCTGGACCAAAACCGGCGAGCGGCTTACGAGGGACACTTTCGAGCGCTACCGGAAGCAGGGTGGCATGACTGTGATCTTCGGAATTCCGGAACCAATGATCCTGCGGGCCATCGCGAGTCCGTTAACTGTTGTGGCAAGCGATGGAGAAATAGAGAACGGGAGAGGTCACCCGCGCGGGGCTGGAACGTACGCCCGCATGCTCGCAAAATATGTGCGGGAAGAGAGCGCGATCCCATTGATGGAATGTTTGAGGAAAATGACGCTTGGCCCGGCGCAACGCCTGGAGACCTATGCTCCAGCCTTTCGCCGGAAGGGCCGAGTGGCGGTGGGATCGGACGCCGACCTGGTGGTTTTCGATCCGGCGCGGGTGACGGACAGAGCGACCTTTGAACAACCCGCGCTGCCCTCGGAAGGTTTCGAAGATGTTGTGGTGCAAGGCCAGGTGCTGATCAGAAGCGGGAAATTCAATGAGGCCATCTTTCCGGGCCGGGGAATCCGACGAAAACAGGCATGAATTTGAATCGCACCTTTCTCGCTTTATCCGTATGCGCGGCCGCATTCGCGCAACAGGAACCCGATGTCGTCTACTACAACGGCAAGATCGTCACTATGTGGGGCGCTCGCCCGAACGCGCAAGCGGTGTCGATCAAGGGTGATCGCTTTGTGGCGGTGGGAGGAAATGCGCAAGTGCTGAAGAGCGCGGGGCCGCATACGAAAAAGATCGACTTGGCCGGTAAATCGGTTGTACCGGGCATTGTGGAGACGCATGTTCATCCGATTGAAGCAGCCTTGAGCGAGATCGACGGTCCAGTGCCTGTGCTTCATTCAATTGCCGAGGTGAAGCAGTATATTACCGCGCAAGCTGCGAAGCTTCCGGCTGACCGGCTGATCTTCGTTCCAAAGGTATACTCCACGCGTTTGAGCGATCATCGCTATCCCACGCGTTACGAGCTCGACGAAGCCTCGCCGCATCGCGAGGCGATGATCGACAACGGTTACGCCTCGGTCTTGAACTCGTTGCTCCTGAACAGGCTGGGGATTACGGCCAGCTCGCCGCAACCGGTGAACGGCCGCATTGTCAAGGATGCGAAAGGGGAGCCAACCGGACTTATATTGGGCGCGGCACAATTATTAGGAAAGCTTCGCGCGTCGCGCCCTTACACCGATAAGAACCGGTTGTGGGCATTGAAATCCATGTTGCAGCACTACAATGCTGTCGGGATCACGAGCATCATCGACCGCGGAGAACATCCCGATGGGTTTCGAACCTACCAGGCTCTGCGCGAGGCGGGCGGCTTGACGGTCCGCAGCTACGTGACTTACCTGATCCGGGCGCTGGGCACGCCCGCGGAGGTGCGGCAGGAAATCGAACGCATCCCGTTTTTCACCGGGTTTGGCGACAACTGGCTGCGTGTTGGATCTTTGAAGACGATCATAGATGGCGGCATACTGATCGGCACCGCGTATTTGCGTGAGCCGTACGGGGCTCACACTCAGATCTACGGATTCGTCGATCCCGATTACCGGGGCGTACTCTCGGTACCTCGTGAAAACGTTTTCGAAATGGCCAAAGTGGCTGATGAACTGGGTTGGCAGATGACCTCGCACACGACGGGCGGCGGAGCAACGGACCTGCTGCTGGATGCTTACGAAGCCGCCAATCGGATAAAGTCAATCGTTGGCAGACGATTCACCGTGACGCATGGCAATTTTCCGAACCCTGATGCCATCGCGCGGGCCAAGCGGCTTGGCGTGGCGTTCGATGTTCAGCCCGCCTGGCTGTATCTGGATGGTCCTGTGATCAAAGACGTATTCGGACCCGAGCGGATGAAGTACTTCCAACCGTTGCGCGATTTATTCGATGCCGGGGTAGTGGTGGGCGGAGGATCGGATCACATGATCCGGTTCGATCCGCGGCTTGCGACGAATCCCTATCATCCCTTTCTTGGAATGTGGATCGCCACCACGCGCAAGATGGTGGATGGCAATGTGTTGAATCCCGAGCAGCGCATCTCGCGAATGGAAGCGTTGAAGATGTGGACCTGGAATGGCGCGTATCTGAGCTTCGAAGAGAAAGAGAAAGGATCGATCGAACCAGGCAAGCTCGCGGACCTGGTGGTGGTCTCCAAGGATTTTGCCACGTGCCCGGAGGACGAGATCAAGGACATCGAAGCGTTGCAAACGGTAGTGGGCGGCAAAGTGGTTTATAACCGGCCCGGATCGTCAATCAATTAGAAATTAAAAAGGAATCTATCATAATGAACACCAAACGCACACCGGGCGTCACCCGGCGGACTCTCCTGGCGGGGGCCGCCGCTTTTCCGGCTACGATGCGAATCGGACGCGCCTCGAAATCGACTGACATTCGTATCGACGATATCAGCTACTCGTACCAGGATTACATCTACCGGGTTCCTATTAAGTTTGGCGGCTCGGTCCTCGATCGCGCCACGATCATCAATGTGAACTCGATGGTGCGGACGGCGGATGGCAAGGTCACCAAGGGTTTCGGATCGATGCCGATGGGCAACGTCTGGGCGTTCCCTTCGCACACGATGAATTACGACCAGACGCTCAGTCTCATGAAGAAGCTGGCCGATCGGATTTCGAAGATTACCGCGTCGTATAAGGAGCCCGGGCATCCCATCGATATCAATTGCGCGCTGGAACCGGTTTATCTGAAAGCAGCCATCGACCTGGAGCGCGAGTCCAAGTTGCCGGAGCCGATTCCCAAGTTGTTCACGATCGTGACGGCCAGCGCGTTCGACGCCGCCATTCACGATGCTTACGGCAAAGCGCATGGCCTGAATTCGTATCGCACGTATGGTCCCGCGTTTATGAAGTACGATCTTTCGCATTACCTGGGGCCTGCTTACAAGGGCGAGTATCTGAGCCAATACGTTCTGAAAGATCCCAAGCCCCGGATGCCGATGTACCACTTGGTGGGAGCCGTGGACCCGATCACGGCGGCAGACATTACCAAGCGTGTAAACGATGGCCTTCCGGAGACATTGCCCGAATGGATTCGCCATAACGGTTTGACACATTTCAAAATCAAGCTCAACGGAGATCAGCTCGACTGGGACATCAATCGCGTCCTCACGGTGCATAAAGTGACCACCGAAACGCAACAGCAGCGTGGCGTCAAGGATTGGGTTTACTCGCTCGATTTCAATGAGAAATGCCCGAACGTCGATTACCTGATCGATTTCCTGCGGCAGACGAAGGAAAACTCGTCCGATGCCTACCGGCGGATTCAGTATGTCGAACAGCCCACCTCACGCGATATGAAAGCGCATCGCGATCAGGACATGCATAAGGCCTCGCAACTGAAGCCGGTAGTGATCGATGAAGCTCTGACGGACATTGAAGCTTTGCTGCTTTCACGGGAAATGGGCTACACCGGGGCCGCCCTGAAAGCCTGCAAGCAGCAGAGCCAGGCGATGCTAATGGCGGCGGTAGGCCAGAAGAACAAAATGTTTCTATGCGTGCAGGACCTGACTTGTCCGGGCGCGTCGCTGATCCAATCGGCATCTATCTCGGCTCGCGTTCCGGGCATCGCCGCCATCGAAGCTAATTCACGGCAATACATGCCTGCGGCCAACAAAGGATGGGAGAAGAAATTTCCGGGGATCTTCCGCGTCACCGATGGAACCATGGCCACCAGCGAACTGACGGGCCCCGGATTGGGAGCCGTCTAAGCGGCATGAATCGGCGCAAGGCTCTGCAATTATTCGGGACGTGCGGAGCGCTTGCATCGACTCCGGCGGCTCTCAGGCCGCAGACCGCGCGAAGCGGTTTGCCGCCCGTCAAAATCACGGATGTCAAGACGATCCTGCCTCAAGTGAGCAGCGACTATTTGGTGGTTGTCAAAGTGATGACAAGTGAACCCGGCCTGTACGGGATCGGGTGCGCCACTCATGGTGAGCGGCCGCTGGCTGTCGCTCCCACAGTCAACGAATATCTCAAGCCTTTCCTTATCGGGAAGGATCCGGAACAGATCGAGGATATCTGGCAATCGGCGTACGGGTCTTCGTATTTCCGCGGCGGAGTAACGCCCGACAATGCTCTGTCGGGCGTGGACAGCGCTTTATGGGGGCTCTGTTGCACCTAGGTTTTGGCCCTCATTCACAATGAGGAAATGCGAAAGCAAGGTGGCACCCGCAATCCGATGTTTACGAAGCGATGGTTCTCCGACGAGGTGATCATTACGTGTGTGCGGTGGTATCTGCGGTTTCGACTTAGCTACCGCGATCTGTCATCGATTGCAGCAGAGCTCGGAATCGCGGTGTCACCGTCAACGATCCTGCGTTGGGTCGTCCGATACACCGGAGACTTTGTGCGTCGCTGGTCACCCTTCGAGTTGGTTGTCGTCCGTTCTTGGCGCGCGGACGAGACCTATAT
>JBBSHP010000290.1:0-6255 GCA_038232555.1 Bryobacterales bacterium | reverse complement strand
CATGTCGGAGAACTTCAGAAAGGGGCGGTCGGAGAGCTCCAGAAATCCTTTCTGGAAAATGGCCCTGGCCTGGATCAGCATGCGTCGATAGCCATCCAGATCACCCGGGGCAAACTGCCGGACGCGCTGCTCCATCTCCCGCTCATCGCCGTTGTACTCAAACCAGCGCCCATCGTGGAATTCGATGCGATAGAAAGGATCGACCGGCACCAACTTCACATGCTGTGCCGTTTCACTCCCACCGGCCTGGAACACTTCATCGATCAGGAACGGAGCTGTGATCACGGTGGGGCCGGCATCGAACTTGAAACCGTCCTGTTCATAGACGTACGCGCGACCACCGAGTTTGTCTCGAGCTTCCAGAAGCTCAACATGATGCCCGCGCGCCTGTAGACGGATGGCGGTAGCCAACCCGCCGAAGCCGCTACCAATTACGACGATTTTCTTCGAAGATCTTGGCATTCAGATGATCGACAAGTTCTTCCAGGGGGAAAGCGGAGGAACCGAACACATTCAGGCAGGATCGAGTTTGTGAGAACTGCTGGTCGACTGTGGCGGGATTTGCGATTTCCCCATCGAGGTAATCGTCCAGGATTTGGTAGGAAGCTCCCAACTGCTGTCCAAAGCAGAACAGCGCGTGTTCGTGGCGGGGCGATACTCGCGCGGAAAGCAAGCCCGCCTGAATGGCCAGGTTGAACAGTGGAACCGTTTTCAAGTTGGTAACCAGCGGCCGTTGCAGGTCGCGCGACGGGCCAGTCAACTCGAGGTCTAGAGACTGACCACGAATGAGCTGGTTGCAATCCAGGGTATTGAGAAACTGGATCTGGAACTCTGGCCAGGCCGCGACTGAGCGGGCCGCGAGGGCGACCAGGGCGAAGGCGGCAAGCACGGCCGTGGCCTCTCCGAATTCCACGTGCACCGATGCACGGTTGCGGCGCCTTGCGTCGTTGTCCATGCAGGGCAGATCGTCGACGATCAGAGAGGCGCAGTGTAGAAGTTCAATCGCGGATCCGGCGGTGCGGGTCGACTCGTCTACCGTACTAATTACGCGCGCCACTCGTATGGCGAGTATGGGCCGCAGGCGCTGACCGGATCCCAGCACCGCATAGTGCATAGCCGCTTGCACACGGCCCAAGTTCTTGGGAAGAATCGCTTCCAGATCGTCAGCGATCTGTAGCCGGTCCACCGTAAGCGCGTTTTGGACAGCCACACAGGTTGCCACGACGGGTTAGTAGATTCCAGCATATGTGAAGTGGGTCTATTTTTTGGCAAAGGCGAGCAACCAAGTGTAAAAAGCCAGAGTGGCGGCGTTATAATTCAGCGGTGCTCGGCCAGTTTCCGTGTGAGCACCTGAAATTCTATGGCTAGCGACATTTGCGGGCAGACTATTTACCATTACCGCATCATCGAGAAATTGGGCGCGGGTGGCATGGGCGTGGTTTACAAGGCTGAAGACATCCGCCTGCACCGTTTCGTTGCTCTTAAGTTCTTGCCCGATGAGCTGGCTCGGGACTCCCAGACCCTAACCCGCTTCCAGCGGGAAGCGCGCGCTGCCTCGGCGTTGAACCACCCGAACATCTGCACGATTCATGACATCGGAGAGCAGGAAAGTCGCGCCTTTATCGTCATGGAGTATCTGGAAGGGACGACGCTCAAACACCGCATCGCGGAGCGAGGTCTTGAAACCGAAGAGCTGGTGGGGCTCGGGATAGAGATCGCCGATGCACTGGATGCCGCTCATGAGGCAGGCATCACTCACCGTGATATCAAGCCTGCGAACATACTCCTCACCAGCCGTGGTCATGCCAAGGTTCTCGACTTTGGACTCGCGAAACTTGCGCCCGCCTTCGATCGTGCAGCCTATGCCGACGGTGTGGGCCTGACCCTCAGTCTCGATGATCAACTGACCGGTCCAGGCAGCGTGCTGGGAACGGGTGTCCTACATGTCGCCGGAGCAAATTCGGGCTAAGCCCCTGGACGCACGCACCGATATCTTTTCGTTTGGAGTGGTGCTGTATGAGATGGCTACGCGGAGCCTGCCATTTCGCGGCGAAAGCTCCGCGATGGCCTTCGACGCCATTCTCAACCGCGTGCCCGTTCCTGCCGTGCGGCTCAATCCGGACCTGCCCGCTGAATTGGAGCGCATCATCGACAAGTGTCTGGAGAAGGACCGCGATCTGCGGTACCAGCACGCTTCGGAAATTCGCACGGACCTACAGCGTCTCAAGCGGGACACAAGTTCGGGCCAGGTAGTTAGCAGTCCGAGAGCCGGACCTCCCCAAGGCCTATCAAAGCGATGGAAGGTGATCGCTCTGGCCGCGGCCACCTTGCTGGCGATCATCGTGGCAGGGTATGTCTATCTTCAGCGCCGTCCCAAACTGACGAATCGAGACACGATCGTACTAGCGGATTTCAAAAACACGACCGGCGACGCGGTCTTTGACGGAACGCTGCGACAAGGCTTGGCGGTTCAGCTTCAACAGTCGCCTTTTCTCAGTCTCATTTCGGACGAGCGTATTCAGAAGACGCTACGCCTGATGGGCCAGACGGGCGACGCGCGATTCACACCGGAGCTCGCGAAGGAAGTCTGCGAGCGGACCGGAAGCGCCGCCGTCCTGGAAGGCTCCATCGCCCCGACCGGAAGCCAATATGTTCTGGGGCTGCGCGGGAAAGATTGCCGGACGGGAGACGTCCTGGATGAAGAGCAGCAGCAAGCCGCAAGGAAGGAAGATGTTCTGAATGCCCTAAGTCAGATGGCTACTACATTCAGAACCCGGGTGGGCGAATCGCTTGCCACCATCGAAAAGCATTCGACTCCTTTGGCCGAGGCGACCACGCCATCGCTGGACGCTCTGAAAGCCTACAGCGCCGGTATGAAGCATTTGTGGTCGGCTAGCGGTCCTGGCCCCGCCCTGCCGTTTTTCAAACGTGCCGTTGAGATCGATCCAAAGTTCGCGATGGCCCACGCCGAACTGGGGTTTACCTATGGACTTATCGGAGAGGCTACGCTCTCCGCGGAGAGCAACACCAAAGCCTATCAATTGCGGGACCGCACCACCGAAGCAGAGAAGTTTTTTATCAGCGCGTCCTACGATCTGTTCGTGACGGGAAACCTCGAGAGGGCGCAACAGACCTGTGAAGCTTGGGCCCAGACGTATCCTCGTGCTATCGATCCGCATACGCTGTTAGGGGCGTTTGTGTATCCTACCTTTGGCAAATTCGAAAAGGGGGTGGAAGCAGCGAAGAAGATAATCGCGCTCGATCCGGAGTTTCCCGTCGGCTATCTTCAGCTCGCGTTCAACAATCAGTTTGGTGGCCACTAAAAGGAAGAACAGGATGCCCTGCAACGGGCAGCCGAGCGCAAACTGGAAATCCCGGATCTTATCCTGCAGCGTTACGACCTCGCGTTCTTGAAAAATGACCAGGCTGGCATGGAACGAGAGGTCGCTGTCGCCAAGAGGAGGTCCGATGTCGAAGACTGGATGTCTCTCCGGGAAGGTTTTGTGCTGGCCTATTCCGGCCACTTTCAACAGGCCAGGGCGAAAGGACGCCGTGCTGTTCAGTTGGCTCAACAATCCGGTCAACTGGGAAGGGCCGCCGTATTCGGGACTGCCGCGGCGCTGTGGGAAGCCTTTGCCGGTAACGCAGCCGCAGCCAGGCAGGACGCGCTGGCTGTACTGAAGCTCTCAAAGGACCGGGATGTGGAGTTTGGGGCTGCTTTTGCACTGGCGCTGGCGGGAGATTTCGCCCAGTCGCAAACACTTGTGACTGATCTGGAACAGCGCTTCCCGGAAGATACATCAGTGAAATTCAGTTATGTACCACCGGTTCGGGCAATTCTGGCACTGAGTCATGGAGACCCCGCAAGAGCTATCGATGCTCTACAACTCGGAGTACGCTACGAGCTGGACCCACCGCTCTCCATCGCGCTAGGATTTTATGGAGCTTTGTATGGGGTCTATGCGCGTGGCCAAGCCTATCTAGCCGCACATCAGGGAGCGGAAGCGGCTGCGGAATTTCAGAAAATTCTTGACCACCGCACGATTGTCGTCAGCGATCCGATGGGCGCAATTGCCCACCTGCAATTGGGGAGAGCGCTTGTTTTGACGGGCGATAAGGCAAAAGCCAAAGCCGCCTATCAGGATTTTCTTACGCTTTGGAAGGACGCCGACCCGGATATTCCGATTTTGAAAACGGCTAAGGAGGAGTTCGCAAAGCTGTAGGAGGGGTTGAGGCGAATGTTAAAATGTTGGCAACCCTGCTGCGCCTTCTGCTCGTCAGCTTGCTGCTCTTCTTGTTCGTCTTGCGCGCCCAAGGTCCCGATACTGCATCCATCCGAGGCTAGGTCCTGGATCAAAGTGGAGGCGCAGTGGTGGACGCGGAGGTCGCAGTTTCGAATCCGGAAACCGGGCTGCGAAGACTGACTACTACGGACTCTGCCGGACGGTGTGCGTTCGCCGGTCTTCCCTTAACCGGCTTGTATCGCATTGCGTTTTCGAAATCAGGATTTGCGGCCGAGGCGCCCCCCGCTCTCCACTCGTGTGCGGGTGAAGCGGTCTCGGTCGACGTGGTGTTGCGCGCAGCGGGCAGCCACAGTGATGTGCAGGTGTTCGGCACTGCAGATGGAATCCGGTCCGATTCGGCACCGCTCAATGCGCCTGGACCTTCGCAAAATTGAAAACACCCCGGTGCTGGGGCGTAAGATCACCAGCCTTGCTTTATTGGATTCCGCGGTGCGGCCGGCCCGCGGTACCGGAGACTTGTTTCTCAACGACACACTATTCGTGGTGAACGGCGCGGGCCGCCGCCAAACCCCGTTCGTGATTGACGGCTCTACGGGCGATGACGCGTGGGGACGCCAGTCCATTTTCACGAGTATCCCATTTGCCGCGCTCCAGAATTTGCGTTGCCGCCAACAGCTTCTCCGCCGAATTTGGACGGAGTGCCGGGAGCGTTGTGAACGTGGTGACCAAGTCTGGCACGAACGCGTTTCACGGAGATCTGATTTACCGATCTGCGTCCCGGTGGGCTTGAAGCCGGTAGTCCGAACTCTCCCCGCCGCACGGAAGACCGGTTGCCACAATGGAGCGGCGTTCTTTCCGGTCCGCTGCTCCAGGACCGGACACATTTCCTGCTTGCCTCGGAGTACAACAATCAACATAGGGATTCAGCGATTACTTCCGTCCTGTCGCCGGGGATTTATACGGGCGAGTTTCAGCAGGCCCTCTTCTTAGCGCGTGTTGACCATCGGATTGACAGCCGCAATACTTTGAATGCGAAAGCAAATTTTGATCGCTTCCACTACACCAACCCTTCCGACGCGGTGGGTGGGAATTCACTGGCTAGCGCTGCCAGAATTTTCCGGCGCAGAACGTACACCGCTCAGCTATCGGACAGCAGTTCCACCGGGTGAAATCCGTCAGTAAGTGTGAATCCATGAACAATGAATCAGTGGAAGATGGGGGCATGGCCGCTGAGATCGACTTTGGTGAAGGCACTCGGGGTCTGCATCACATCCCGACTGACGCCAGGGTCTTTCTGCCTACCTGGATCGAGAAGAGTATGGGAGTACTTCTTCGAAAAGGCCCTGCCGGAACTTCTGACGGAAGTGCTCCAGCGCGATCGAGCCCAACGGACCGTTGAGGTGAGAGGTAGCGCAGACAGTCTTGCTGTCTGCGGGCGCAGAGACATCCCTCTTGCCACGCCGGGACCAGAGTAGAATCGGGGATGTAGAACGAGTCATCGTGGAGCATTCATGAACATCACCCTCAAACCGGAGACACTGCAGCGCATTAACGAGAGGGTTCGGCTCGGCGATTTTGAGAGCGAACAAGCGGTTATTGAACAGGCGCTTTCATTCTTTCTCGACTTTGAGAAAGAGGAAATGGATCAAGAAGAATTTCGACAAACCAAGGGCGCTATCGACGAGGCGCACGAGCAGGCACGCCGGGGTGAAGGCATCTCATTAGAGGAGTTCGACCAAAACATGCGCCACAAACATGGCATACAGCGTTAGGCTGATGCCTCGCGCCGCTCATGATATCGAGCAGATCTATAGCCGGATCGTTCAAGACGCTCCGATTCACGATATTCACATCGCGTGGGGCAAGCTTTCGCTAGCAGCCCGTGGTAATAGTAAGATCACCCGTTCAAAACATGTGACGTTGGAAATGTTCTGAGCGTCTATATGACATGGCGATGGGAACCCGGCGGAAACGGGAGCGGCAGCAGGACCTGTGGATCGCGACCAGCGAT
>JBBSHP010000289.1:0-6272 GCA_038232555.1 Bryobacterales bacterium | reverse complement strand
GGGCTGGATCATATATACCGGCGGGACGCAGTTGATCGACGGCTCTGCCCTGCGGCTCCCTCGTATTCGAATAACGGCCAACGACGGATCGAACATGGAAGGCCACCCCCGCCCCGTAGACCTCCCGGTGTTGCGGCCCATCGGTGAAAGCTACAGTGGCCGCGACTCGCAACTGGATAAAGCGGTCGAAACGCTCCTGGGTTCTATTCCCGCTAAGCAACGTTCCAAACCTACAAACTAAATGCCTCTTCGATTGCTATTCCTTCTAGCCATGGCCTTACCTGGTCTCACCCTCGCGCAGGACCGCTCCCAGGCGCGCTCCATGGTGATCACCAAACGCGGTATCGTGGCCACCGCCCAGACCCTGGCTTCGCAAGCCGGCGCTCAGGTCCTGGCCAAAGGTGGGTCTGCGGTGGACGCGGCCATCGCTGCCAATGCCGTCCTCGGACTGGTCGAGCCCATGATGAACGGCATGGGTGGCGACCTTTTCGCCCTCGTGTGGGATGCTCATGCGGGCAAACTCACCGGCATCAATGCAAGCGGTTGGGCGCCCCGGAAACTCACGCCAGAGTTTTTGAAAGCACAGGGCTTCTCCACCATGCCCTCCTCCGGAATCCACACGGTCACGGTTCCCGGGTGCGTCGATGGTTGGTCCAAGCTGCATAAGCGTTTCGGAAAACTTCCCTGGGCGGACCTGTTCAAGCCTGCCATTTACTACGCTGAAAATGGATTCCCAGTCACTGAACTGATTCAGTACGATTGGGACAACGCCGCTTACAAACTGAATTCCGATGAGAATGCACGGCGGGTTTATCTACCCGGGGGCCATGCCCCGAAAATGGGCGAGACCTTCCGCAATCCGGAATTGGCGCATGCCTATCGGCTGGTAGCTGAGCTCGGCCGGGCTGCCTTCTACGACGGGCCCATCGGTAAAGCGCTCCTCAAAACATCGAGCGGGCTGGGCGGCACGATGACCGCGGAGGACCTCCGCGAATTTGAATCCGAGTGGGTTGAGCCGATTTCTACCCAGTACCGCGATTGGAAGATTTACCAGCTTCCGCCCAATGGCCAAGGCGTGGGAACGCTCGAGATGCTCAACATCATGGAGGCGTTTCCAATTGGCGATTACTCGCAAGCGGGAGTGGATGCGCTGCATGTAAAGATTGAAGCCCAGAAGCTCGCCGCCCAGGATTCCAAGCGCTACATCGGTGATCCCCGCTTCGAAAAGATCCGCACAGAGGGTCTCCTTTCAAAAACCTATGCGAAGCAACGCGCCGCTTTGATCAACCCGCAGAAAGCCAACTGCGACGTGCAGCCCGGCACTCCGCCGGTAGGCCACGGCAACACCACCTATCTAAGCGTGATAGATAAGGATGGCAACATCGTGTCCTGGATACAGAGCATTTCCGATATCTTCGGGTCGGGGATCGGCGTCGAGGGGATGGGCTTTATCCTGCATGACCGCGGCGGTGCTTTTGTGCTCGACCCCAAGCACCCGAATACGCTGGCCTCCCGCAAACGTCCTTTCCACACCATCATTCCGGGCTTCATGGAAAAAGGCGACCAGCACATTGGCTTCGGAATTATGCGCGGCATGAATCAGGCCCAGGCCCAGGCGCAATATGTGAGCAATATCGTGGACCACGGCATGAACATCCAGTCCGCGCTCGAAGCTCCGCGCTTCACCAAACTCACTCTGGGCGGATGCGAATTGCGCATCGAAAGCCGTGTACCCGAGAGCGTTCGCGATGAACTCACCAGGCGTGGCCACCAGTTGATCGTGGTCGGCGACTATTCCGGATGGATGGGGGGAGGCCAAGCCGTCCTGCGGGACTCCGCCACAAAAACCAACTACGGCGCGTCGTCCCCGCGCAAAGACGGTGCCGCCATCCCGGAGCCCGATCCCTATTTCAAATGACGCATTAACTCCTTAACTTCCGGAAGTTTTGCAGGCACCGCTCCACCGTCTGCAGCTCGGAGAGTGTGCTGCCTTCCTGCTCGATCAGGTAGAATTCCGCTCCTCCGGTTTTTTCAGCGGCCGCCAGCACCGCCTTCCAAGGCACGTCGCCTTCGCCGAACAGTACTTTGTAGCCGGCCGCTTTCGACCAGTCTTTGCAGTGCAGAGAATTGATCCGCCCGGGATTGGCGTTGATCCACTCTACCGGATTCGATCCTGCTTCCACGCAGGTGCCCACGTCCAGTTGCAGCATCACATCTTTCGGGGTGTTGGCTGCGATAATTTCGATGGGGCGCTTCCCATCCACCGGCATGAACTCCAACTGGTGATTGTGATAACCGGTTCGCAGACCCAGCGGTCGCAGCTTTTCAGCGGCTTCAGTTAATGTGCCGGCGACAGCTTTCCAGCCGTCCGGAGTTCCGGGCCGTCCGGCACTAGCCATGACGATGAACTTGGTCCCGAGGATCTGGTTCAACTCGATGGCGTGCGACAAACCTTCGGGCTGGAGAGCCTTGGCGTCGTTGTGAGTTGAGTAGCATCGCAGGCCCAGATCGTCGAGCAGTTTCCTGACCTGCTTCGCGTAATCCGGCGTCCACGCGAAGTATGGCGAGAAGAACTCGACGCACTGGTAGCCGATTTTGCCGACCGCCCGGACCGTGCCCATCAGGTCTTTCTTCAATTCGCCGCGCACGGAATACAACTCCAGGCCGACCGGCAGGTCTTTGTTGTTGGCGGCGCCAAAGGCCACCGAGGCTCCTGCGGCAATAGCGGCGAAAGAGCGCCGGGTAATAGAACTGTTAGTGGAGAAAATCATAGCAATGTAGATTATGATAAGTGATCACCTGAATGTCGGCACTCATCTATGCGCTTTCCATACTATCTTCTTTCGCTCCCTTGGAAGTGCCGGCCGGGACTCAAATTCACGTCCGGCTGACCTCGACCGTCGGCTCGTACGCCAGTCCAGCGGGCTCACCAGTCGAAGGCGTTCTGATTGCCCCTGTCAAGGTGGATGGCGTGGCCGTACTGCCGGCCGGCAGTACGGTGTTTGGCAAAGTGAAATCGGTTCGGCGCGTGGGCTTTGGTTTAGTTCACGAAAGCGCCGCCATCGAGTTGCAGTTCGATCGTGTGGTGCTTCCGGATGGGCCAGATCTGCCCATCTCAACCCGGGTTCAACAGGTGGACAATGGGCGGGAGCGGGTCAATCGGAAAGGCCTGATTGAGCGGGTTCGGAGCACTGGGACCCTGAGCCATCGAGGATGCGGTTACATCAAGACAGCCTTGCTGTGGCACTTCCACGCGCAAGTTGCTTATTGGGCCATCAAGACTTTGATCGTACAAGTTCCCGAGCCTGAGATTTATTTTCAACCTGGCGTCGAGCTGACCTTGGTAGCCACGGCGCCGCTGCGCGTGAGTCCGTCGCCGCAGAGCGCCGGGGAGCTCGGTTCGCTTTCTCTCGCCGAGTTGGAGGAAGTAGGCGGTCTGGTTGCAACCATGCCCGCGCGGACCACATCGGCTTTGACCTCGGTGCAGTCGGACCTGATCAACGTTGCTTTGATTGGCTCTCGCGAACAGCTTTCGGCAGCCTTTGCGAAAGCTGGTTGGGTGCAGGCTCATCCAGTCTCGTTCCGATCCAAGGTGCTGGGCATCAAGGCCGTTGCCGAGGGTATGGGCTACCGCTCGGCTCCCATGTCGGCCCAGTTGATCGACCGCAGCGAGGCGGACCTGTCGCTGGAGAAAGGCCTGAACGATGTCTCCAAGCGCCATCACCTGCGGGTCTGGAAACAGCCGGGCCGTTGGCGCGGCCAGGAAGTCTGGGCGGCGGCCGGAACGCGCGATCTCGATTTCGCCTACCTGCGGCCGGGTGGCCGGTTCACGCACAGAATTGAGGAGAACATCGACCAAGAGCGGGAAAAGATCGTCTACGATTTAGCGTTTACGTCCTGCTTGGAAGGAGCGGATTGGATCGAGCGTCCAGGCTTTCCCAAAGCCGCCCGGAATGCCACGGGGGATCCCATCTCGACCGACGGGCGGCTGGCGCTAGTTCGCTTGAACGACTGTACCCGGCCGCCGTCAGCCACGGAGACTTCCGAGTTGACCCCGGTCCTCCAGCACGGCACCGGCGTTCAGCGGTTTGTACGCCGCGAGATTCTCAGCATGCGCAACGACCTGTTCCGGGCCAATCCGTATTTCCGGAGTTACGAAGGCATCCGGGCATTGATTCACGTTTTTCGGAGGACTCCGGTCCGAAGCTCGATCCAGTCAGCGATCCGTTAGTTGAATCTCACGCTGCCCAGCA
The DNA here is from genome assembly GCA_038232555.1 of Bryobacterales bacterium. Taxonomy (GTDB): domain Bacteria; phylum Acidobacteriota; class Terriglobia; order Bryobacterales; family Bryobacteraceae; genus JBBSHP01. The sequence goes on along the minus strand of JBBSHP010000289.1, from coordinate 2,019 downwards.
CTTGGCTGAACAACTGGTTGAGGTGCCTTGCCTCGCTGCTTGGAGCAATGAAAACCATGTAAAACAGGCCATCCGGGCGAGGCACGCTTACCACCGAGTCCACTTCTGTTTCGCCCTGATATGCGGAGCGGCTGTTCAACACCGTCAGCAGTCCCCGTTGCCCCCCGACCTGGACCTCGCGGCTATCTTGCGCCACTCGCATTCCGGGATTCTGCTCCTGCAACTGCGCGATCAGGCGGCGTGTATCCCCGACCAAGTCGATGCTGTTTCCTTCCGGGAGGTAGTAGCTGGCCTCCATGCCGTAGCCCACCGAGACCCCGTTGTTTGGTCCGCGTATCAAACCCTCCTGCGGAGCCACGGTGACCATGTTGCTCTTATCGTCGCCGAACACTTGCCAGTTATCGGGATAAGAGAAGCTGAAGGAGTTGCCGCGGTACTCACGCAACCGGCCGCTGGGCCGCGCTGGTGGAGGTCCAGGCTGGTGACCATCGTTATATTCTCCAGCTAAGCGGCCTTGCGCTGGAAGGTGGGCCACCATATCTCTTACCCGCGGAAACTCGCCGGTGTTCGTGTCGAAGGACCGCTGTGGCATCTGGCGAATCTCATCCTGAACCGCTGCTACCCGGTTGCCCGGGTTGGGGTGATCGGACAATAACTGCGACACCGTCCCGCGTGGCCCACCCTGCTTTTCCAGCTTCTCGAAGAAGTTCGCCATCTCGATCGGGTTGTAGCCCGCATCGGCCATGATCTCGGCGCCGTTATAGTCGGCCTGCGTTTCCGCGGTTCGCGAAAATTTCAGTAATGCGGAGTTGGCTCCTAGACCAATTCCGAGTTGTGCAAGCTGCCCGAATAACCCGCCACCAGCCACCGCTCCCGCCAGCATGGCGGGGATCGACACTAAGTTCCGCTTGCTGGCCTGATTCGTGGCGTGACGTAATGCTACATGGGACATCTCGTGGGCGATTACACCCGCGAGTTGGGCCTCGTTGTCAGCATTCAGAATTAGTCCCGTGTTCACAAAGAGCGGGCCACCCGGGAGCGAGAACGCGTTCACGTTTTTATCGGCCACCGCATGAATCGTGTACGGGAATCCACCCGCTTGTGGAGACTGCTTCAACCGGTTCAGGATGTTGTTTAAATAATTGTCCAGTTCGGGATTGCGAATCACCGGCATCTTCCGTTCCACCTCCGCGGCGGCTTCTTTGCCGAGTTCCACATCTTGCTGTGGCGAGAAGAGGTTCCAACCTGGCTTAAGCGTTTTTAATTGCGCCCATCCGGAAGCCGGCAAGCTCGATAAAATGACTAAAATCAACCCAAATTTACGCATTTTCTGCAATCCCCCTACACAAAGAGATGCACACGCTTACCAAAGGTTACGTTCGGAATCTAACGCCAGGAACGTTATAATCGGTGAATGTTGAAGCCCACCGCAAAGATTTGGCACAACGGACGCATGATCGCCTGGAACGACGCCAAAATCCATGTGTTAGCGCATGTAACCAGCTATGGGAGCTCGGTATTTGAAGGCGTCCGCTGCTACGACACCAAGTCGGGTCCCGCAATTCTGCGTGCCCGCGAGCATGCCCGACGCCTGCTGGATTCAGCCAGGATTTATCGCATGGAAATCCCTTACACCATCGATCAGTTGGTGGACGCGATGTCTGAGTTAGTGCGCGTGAACGAAATGCGCTCCTGCTACTTCCGTCCTATCGCGTTGCGTGGTTATGGAGATGTAGGTGTACTGCCCTTCAACAATCCCATGGAGATCTACATCGCCTGTTGGGAATGGGGCAAGTATCTGGGCGAAGAGGCGCTTGTGAATGGTGTCGACGTTTGTGTGTCGAGTTGGAACCGGATCGCTCCCAACACGCTTCCCGCTTTAGCCAAGGCCGGCGCAAACTACATGAACTCGCAATTGATCCGCATGGAGGCCAGCATCAACGGCTACGCGGAGGGCATCGCATTGGACGAGGCCGGCTATGTCAGCGAGGGCTCCGGCGAAAACATTTTCCTGATACG
>JBBSHP010000288.1:0-6284 GCA_038232555.1 Bryobacterales bacterium | reverse complement strand
GGTGTTCTCCATGGACGGCGACATCGGGCCGCTGCCGGCGCTGGTGGAAGCCGCCGGACGCCACGGAGCAATTATGATGATCGACGACGCGCACTCATCTGGCGTGCTGGGTCGCAATGGACGCGGAACGGTGGACCATTTTCACTTGCACGGCCGCGTGGACATCCAGGTGGGAACGCTGTCGAAAGCCATCGGCGTGTTGGGCGGGTACGTCTGTGGCAGCCGGGACCTGATTGAATTTCTGTATCATCGGGCCCGGCCTTTTCTGTTCTCCACCTCGCACCCTCCGGCAGTGGCGGCAGCCTGCCTGGCGGCGTTTGACATCCTGGAGAGCGAGCCGGAACGCATTGAGAAACTGTGGGAGAATACGCGCCATTTCAAAAGCGGGCTTGCGTCGTCGGGCTTCGACACGGGGGTCAGCGAAAGTCCCATTACGCCGATCATGGTGGGCGAAGCGAAAACCGCGCACGCCTTTTCAAGAGCGCTGTTTGAGAACGGGCTGTTCGCGACTGGAATCGGGTTCCCGACGGTGCAGGAAGGTAAGGCGCGCGTCCGAACCATAGTGACAGCGACACATAGCACCGAGATGCTGGATCGCGCACTGGAGATCTTAACGCGAGTGGCGAAGCAAATGGGAATCCTGGCTAATTAGCTGGACGAAGTAGCGGGAAGAGGATGACATCGCGGATGGAACGCGAGTTGGTGAGAAGCATCGTCAGCCGGTCGATCCCGATTCCCTCTCCGCCCGCCGGCGGCATTCCATAGCTCAATGCCCGGACGTAATCTTCGTCCATCTGATGCGCTTCTTCGTCGCCGCCGGCGCGCATCTGGAGTTGCATCTCGAATCGAAGTCTCTGCTCACGCGGATCGTTCAGCTCGGTGAAGGCGTTCCCGATCTCCATGCCACCCGCATAAATCTCGAAGCGTTCGACAAAGGCCGGATCATCGGGCTTGTTCTTGGATAGAGGCGAAATCTCGACCGGGTAGTCGTAAACGATAGTGGGCTGAATCAGGGTCGCTTCAATGTTCCGTTCAAAGGCGTCAACCAATTCCATCCCTTGTAAGCCGGGATTTCCCACCGCTTGACGCATAGACACTCGCTGGAAGTTGCCGAAATCGATGGTGGCTCCCTGGAACTCCACCGCAGCGGAGCCGGTCGCATCCAGGGCCGCCTGTTTTAGCAGTTGCTCGGAGAGATCCATCATGCCGTGATAATCGGAGTACGCTTCGTAGAATTCCAACATTGTGAACTCAGGATTGTGATGGGTTGAGATGCCTTCATTCCGGAAGTTACGATTGATCTCGTAAACCCGTTCCAGGCCTCCCACTACCAGGCGTTTGAGATACAACTCAGGCGCAATCCGCAGATACAGGTCGATATCGAGGGTGTTGTGGTGGGTCACGAAGGGTCTGGCAGCGGCGCCGCCGTAGAGAGGTTGCATCATGGGCGTCTCGACTTCGAGATAACCGCGCTCTTCCAGTTGCCGGCGCAGAGACGAGATGATTCGCGATCGAGTCACGAAGGTCCTGCGCACTTCCGGGTTCGCAATCAGATCGAGGTAGCGCTGCCGGTAGCGCGTTTCGACATCTTCCAGGCCGTGCCATTTCTCGGGCATGGACAGCAGCGTTTTGGCCAGAAAATCCAATCGTTCGACGTGCACGCTGAGCTCGCCCGTTTTGGTGCGGAATAGATATCCTTCCGCTCCGATGATGTCGCCCAGATCCAGAAGCTGGAACAGTTCATAATGCTGCGCGGGAACTGCGTCTTTGCGAACGTAAATCTGTAAGCGTTCGCCGTTTTGCAGCAGGTGGGCAAACCCCGCTTTGCCCATCCTTCGAATGGTGAGAACTCGGCCGGCAATTCGCACCGGTACGCGGGGATCCAAAGCCTCGGCGGGGATATTGCCGAAGTCCGCAATGATCTGCGGAATGTGGTGCGAGACATCGAAGCGGTGCCCATACGGTTGAAACCCAAGCGCCTGAATCTGGGCGATGCGGGCGATGCGCTGGTCGTATAGTTCATCTTCCAGGGACAAGGGAGGCTCCGGTGAAATCGGGATAGAGGTTGCGAGGTTTAAAGCTTAGCGCTTCACTATCACTTCCCGCAAGTGATCGCGGGCCAGGAAGAATTTGACGGAGCTGAATTCATGAAACAGCTTCTCCAGGCTCCGGTTGTTGAAGAACTGAGCGGGCTTGCGCTGGCCTCTCGGTGTAAGCGACAACGTTTTTGAATCCGTGATACGGCAGGTATAAACCGGAATAACGTTGGCCTTTTCCTCAGCGTTGAAAAAAGCCAGCAGTGACGCACCTGGCCGAAGAATTCGGAATATCCGCTGAATGGTAAGCTGCAGCACCGGCGGCGTCAAGAATTGAAAAGTATCCCAAACCAGCGCGCCATCGAACTTCGCGTCAGGGAAGTCCATGGTCTGGTTGAAAAATTCCTCCACCCTTTGAGGGTCGGATTGATTGGCCATGACATCGCTTTCCCGGCCAAATGAATTGTCGATACTCCGGAGAATATCGTCTGAGTATAAACGGTGGCCCAGGCTCGTTATAAAGCTGATATTGGCTTGGCTTGCCCCGCCCAGATCCAGAATGCTTAAACTCGGCAGGTCCGAGATCGACGAGAAAAACTGGTCCAATCCGTGACTGGGCCGGGAATGCGCGCTAGGCGCCAAAGGCTGTTTCACTGCGACCGCGTAGGACGTTACCGCTTCCGGTTGCCTGGGCCGGTATTCGGATTTCCCCCGCCATAGGCAGGCGCAGCATAACTCTGCGCTGGAGCGGTGGCGGCAGCGGCATCTGACGAGACTCCAACCTGCGCCCCGCCCTGACCGGCGGCCTGCCCGACCGCTTGCCCAGCGGATTGCCCAGCGTGTTGAGGAGGAGGCATCTTGGGGGCTTGCTGCGGGGGCACTGGCTTAGCTTCACCTTTGGTGATATCGATGCTGCCTTTGAAATACGCCCCGTCTTCGATCACGATACGCGCTGTCTTGATGTCGCCTACCAGTTTGGCGTCCTTGCGGATGTCGATCTTATCACTGGCCTCCACGTTGCCATTGATGGATCCGAGCACCACGATCTCCCGGGCCTTTACCCCTGCGTGGACTTTGCCATGAGGGCCGATGGTTAGGCGATGCTCCTGCAACTCGATGGAGCCTTCCACCTCACCGTCCACGGTCAGGTCTTCGCGGCTCACGATCTGCCCTTTGATCGTCACGGACTTTCCGATCACCGCAGTTCCCCGGTCTACATTGCTGTAGCTGGAAGCCGGCGCGGTGCTCATGGGCGCGTGGGTTTCTCTCTGCACGTTGACTGGACTGGCGGGCGTTGATGCCGATTTGGCGGGATACTCATCTTCCTTACGTTTATTCCACATTTAAAAGAACTCTCCTAGGAATGAATTGATGGAACTATGTTACTACTTCACGGCGCTCTTTTTACGACGGCTACAATGAGATTGCCGATTTCAGATGCCACGCGAAGCGCTGAGCAAGCAAGGTCTGCTCGATCACGTAGTCAACCTGCCGCACGGGCGGGCCACCTTCAAGCAATTGGTTCGGGAACTAGGATCGCGTGGTTGGGATCGGACTGAAATTGAAGATCTGCTGGACCAGCTGGTGGAGCGAGGCGATCTGGTGGAGATGCGTTCCGGCCATTTCATCTCAACCCGGGCGAGTCGCGAATACACCACCGGAAAGCTGAGCATGCATCGCGACGGCTACGGCTTCGTGATAGCGGAACACCCTATGGAGGGCATTCGCGGCGATCTTTACATCCCACGCGAATCGGCTGCGAGCGCGATGCATGGCGACCGGGTGGTGGCGCGCGTGGTAAGAGTCGCGCCGGATGGCAGGGCCGATGGCGAGATCCTGAAAGTGCTCCGTCGCGGGCACCCCTCCGTAGTGGGTGAGTTTCGTTTGCGGCCGCGCGGCAATTTCGTGATCCCTCACGATGAGCGCATCCGCCAATGGATCGAAATCCCCGACGGGATGGAGATTCCCGAGCCCGGTGCTGCACAGCATCGCGTGGGCGTAACGCCGGTCCAAATCAGCGGGCCACAAGATTTGGAGGGCATGATCGTCAACGCCGAGATCCTGGACTATCTCGACGGAGGGGAGCGGGTGGTCGGTAAGGTGATCGAGATCCTGGGCCATCCTGACGATTTCGGCGTGGATGTCGAGGTGATGATCCGCAAGCACCATATTCCGCATCGCTTCCCGGCTGACGTGATTGAGCAGGCTCAAGCCATCTCACAAGTGATTCCGACTGCCGAGAACGTGGGCGGGAGCGATGGCCGGCAGGATTTCAGGACTTTGGATATCGTCACCATTGACGGTGAGACTGCACGGGACTTTGACGACGCGGTGTGGGTGGACCGTCTGGCGGACGGCGGCTATGCTTTACAGATCCACATTGCGGATGTGAGCCACTATGTGCGGCCAGGTACTCCCATCGACCAAGAGGCGTTTCTGCGTGGAACCAGCGTCTACTTTCCCGATCGCGCGGTGCCCATGCTGCCGCTGGAATTGTCGACAGAGATTTGCTCGCTGAAACCCGGGGTGGACCGGCTGGTGTTATCGGCTCTGCTCGAAATCGATCACCGGGGCGATATTGTCAAACAAAAGTTTACCCGCGGACTGATACGCAGCGCCGAGCGCATGACATACACCAACGTGCACCTGCTACTGGAAGGCGACGCTGGTCTGCGGGACCGCTATGCGCCGTTGGTGGGCCGATTTGAGACGATGCGCGAACTGGCGCTGATCCTGAATCGCAAGAGGGTGAAACGAGGCTCCATCGATTTCGATATGCCCGAGCCGCTCATCGAGTTCGATGAGTTCGGCCAGATGACCGGGGTGGCGAGAAGCGCCCGGAACATCGCGCATCGAATCATTGAAGAATTCATGTTGGCCGCGAACGAGGCGGTGGCATCCCATCTCGAACAGGCCGCTATCGCTTCTCTATTCCGGGTGCACGAGAAACCCGAGGCCAAGCGCGTGATGGACTTTGAAGAGATCGCTGCCAGCTTCGGCTATTCGCTGGGAATTGGCGCAATCCCGGTCAAGAAGTATCAGATCAAAGAACGCGGCCGGGATGGGCGACCTATCCGCAAAGACATTGTCATGGCCAGTGAGAGCATCGTGGTCTCGTCCAGGAACTATCAAAAACTGGTAGCCAAAATCGAAGGCACGCCGGAGGAGCGGATCCTGACGTACCTGATGCTGCGATCGTTGAAGCAGGCCCGTTACAGCAATCAGAATAAGGGCCACTTTGCGCTGGCGGCTCTCAGCTACACTCATTTCACTTCTCCGATTCGCCGTTACCCGGATCTGATCGTGCATCGGATCCTGAGTGCGTTTCTGGATGGCAAACGGGATCTCATTCCGCAAGAACGCCTGCACGCGATTGGAAATGAGTGCTCCGAAACCGAGCGCCGCGCCGCCGAGGCCGAACGCGAGTTGGTGGAGTGGAAGAAAGCCAAGTTCATGGAAGATCGGGTGGGTGAGGAGTTCAACGGATTGATCATCAGCACGACCCGTTTTGGATTCTTCGTAGAGCTGGAGAGCCTTTTCATCGAAGGCCTGGTGCCCATCGACACGCTGCCCGGGGATCGGTACGGTTTCAGTGAAAACACCCGCAAGATTATCGGTGAGAGAAGCCGCCGCCAGTTTTCGATTGGCGACCACGTGAGAGTTCGCCTGGATCGAGTGGATGCCATCGAGCGCAAACTGCAGTTCGGTTTAGTAGAGCCCGAGACGCGCCGGAAACCGAAGCGGCGGAAAGAGCGCTAACCACCCCGACGACATGCGGCCGTACCTTGCCTGCAGTGTAAACTAAGGCGCATGTTGAGCACTCGGTTGACACTCGTTTGGGTGTTCGGAACCTCTCTGTGGGCGCAGCCCGCGCGCCACTCACTCAAGCTGGATGACCTGGCGCTGATGCACGACGTTCGCGACCCGCAATGCTCACCCGATGGCCAAGCTGTCGCTTACGTGGTGGCGACGGTGGATCTCAAAGAAGACAAAACCGACACACATATCTGGATGACCGGCTACGACGGCAAGACGGACAGACAGATGACGTCGAGCCTGGCCAGTGAGGCGTCGCCGCGTTGGAGCCCGGATGGAAAGTATCTTTCTTTCACTTCGCCGCGGCCAGGCAAAGCCAAGGGGAATCAGGTATGGATGTTGGATCGGAATGGGGGTGAGGCGTTTCAGGTCACCGATATCAGTGCTATCAAGGGGCGTCTGCAAGGCTACGAATGGTCGCCGGATTCGAAG
>JBBSHP010000287.1:0-6298 GCA_038232555.1 Bryobacterales bacterium | reverse complement strand
TTTGTGCCGCAAAGCTCCGTTGGAACCGATGCCGCCGCTGACAGGTTCGACGAATTTCAGGTGACTCCCCTTCGTCTCACCGTCTGAAAACACTCACTTCTGCCACGGGCTGCTAGCGGCCGGCCCATAGCCCTGATTGGTTCCAGCTTGGGCGGATACCTGGCTGCGCTCTATGCCTCCCGGCACGCCGAAGTGGAGAGACTTATTCTGATGGCTCCAGCGTTCTCGTTTGGCAGCCGGCTGCCACAAATCATGGGTGCTGAACAGCTGGCTCAGTGGCAACGGACCGGCTTTCTGCCTGTCTTTCACTATGGCGATGGGCGAACCCGCCAGTTGGGATATCAGTTGGCCGAAGATGCTGCGGGTTACCCCGATTTCCCCAACTTCACCCAGCCCGCGCTGATCTTTCATGGCGCGCGCGACACGGTGGTGCCCAGTTCATTATCCGAGCAATTCGCTCAGCAACATGCCAATGCGAGCTTGAAAATCCTCGATTCCGACCACGAACTGATCGATGTTCTCGAGCCGATGTGGGTGGAGATGAAGCGGTTTCTACCGATCGCGACGCTGCTCTAAACCTTTACCAACATTTTGCCGGTATTCTCACCCTGCAGCATTCCGATAAAGGCCTTCGGTGTATTCTCGAATCCGTCGACAATCTGTTCGTGATATTTAAGCTTGCCCTCGCTCAACCACTTGGCCATCTGTTCGAAGCCTTCGCGGAACCGGCTCGCAAAACGAGTGACGATAAAGCCCTCCACGCGAGCCTGCTTAATCAAGATGTAACTCAGTAGACGAGGCCCTGGCTCGGGCTTCTCCAGATTGTATTGGGAAATCTGCCCACAGATGGACACCCTGGCGAAATTATTCAGCAATGGAAAGACAGCATCTGTGATGGAGCCGCCCACGTTGTCGAAGTAACAGTCGATGCCTTGAGGACAAAGTTCCTTCAACTTGGCCGTGTAATCCGGAGTCGTCTTGTAGTTGAAGGCTGCATCGAACCCGAGGTCCTTCAGGTAAGCTATCTTGTCGTCACCTCCCGCGATGCCAACAGTTCGGCACTCTTTGATTTTCGCGATCTGACCCACCACGGAACCCACTGCTCCGGCCGCGCCCGACACCACCACGGTCTCGCCTTGTTTCGGATTACAGATGTCGAGAAAGCCGAAGTACGCAGTCATCCCGGGCATCCCCAGCAGCCCCAAGGCAAGGGATACGGGAGCCAGGGCGGGGTTTAGCTTCTGCAGCGAGTTCGCGGACTCGACGCCGTATTCGCGCCAGCCCCAAAAACCGACTCCAAAATCCCCAGGTTGAAATGCCGAGCTCTTGGATTGGATTACCTGTCCCACCGACCCACCCAGCATGACGTCACCAACCAGGATGGGGTCCGCATAGGTTTTGATTCCGGTAATGCGCCCGCGCATGTAGGGATCTACCGACATGTACAGAGTTTTCAAGAGCACTTCGCCGTCCTTCAGTTCTGGCATGGGGGCCTCGACCAGCCGGAAGTCGGACTCTTTCGGCATGCCGCTTGGTTTGGCGGCCAGAGTAAATTGCCGATTCACGCTTGGCAGAGCGGCGGAGGCGCTTGACATAGTTGTACGGTATCACGGCCTCGTCCGTATACGAACTGCACCGAAGCCCCTCAGTGATGCACGATTTCGTAGAGGCGCAGGGGAGGTGCGGCTGCAATAAACTTCAACTCCCAAGCGTTGGGATCGCGCGCGATATCGGGTCCGAGCGGCTCTGAATCGTGTATCGCAAGATGCGTGATGCCAAGCCGGCTGATCTCCTCGATGGCTAAAGCGCGGAGCGGTGGAACCGGCACGTCGCGCTGTTCTTCGACGGTGGGCTGGAAGCTTAGGCCATCGCCGGCATCGATCCGGATCGACGGCTGCGGCCCAGGGCGCGTGCGCACGGCGAACGAGCCGATCGTACTCTCGGCAGCGAAGTCAAACTGGATGAATGCGCCGGCCTGCACCGTTTGCCAGGACTGCCAGGAGGTAGCCAGGCTTCCATCGCGCGACCAGTTCGCATTCCACGGATTCACCTGGGCCCGGACACTTCCAACAGGCAATCCCTCGAACTCATAGATTACCCAGTTGGCCGCTGAATTGGCCGCGCTGACACGCAAGGATCGCGTGGCTCGTGACGGAAAGCGGAACACTCGCCGCACCGATGGCTGCAGTTCAGGATGAATGGCAGTTTTAAGCAGATCGTCAACTCTCGAATTCAGCGCCGCGCGGTAGTCGATCAGCACGGTACGGTCCGTGTACGCTTCCATGATGGGTTGGGCGGTGTAGACGACGCCCGCCGGCGGCATGTTGTCCTGTAGCAGCCAGGCATAGCGAATATCCGGGGCATTCTTCAAAATAAAATCGTGCTCCGGTTCGAGGCGTAACGCCGCTCCCACAGGGAATCGCGTGAGCCGCCAGGCGGAAGGAGCACAATACAACGAGAGTACAGCGGGCCAGCAAAAAACGGCATTCAATACCACTATGCCCGCTGCCACTCGCGGCCGTTTCGCGAGCGTGATGCCCATGGCAAGAGCGAAAAAGGGCAAGCTCGGCAGCAGAAACCGCGTGCCGATGTTAGACAGCCACGGCAATGCGAACAGGGTAGCCGCTGCCAGTGCGCGACGGCCGCGAGGATCGCGCGCGGCAAGCAGAGCCAAAGGCACAAGTAAAAATGCCGGACCCAGGTTTCCCTGTAGCAGGCCGCCTCTCAGGGTCACTTCCAGGGGGATCGAAGGTCCCAGACTCACGCCGGCGAAATGGGACATGGCGGCTCGGTAGGCCTGTTCGAAGGCGGGATCGACGTAAGGGTTCGGGAACAGCCGATTGAGAAACGGAGAGAAAGGATTTGCGACCACGATCCAGTTTTTGATCAACCACGGGACCGCCATACAGGCAGCCGGCAGCGCCACAGCGGCGAAGTTTAGTATATGCGCTCCGCGAAACGCGACGTAGGCGAGTGCATACAGGATCGCGACTGCACCTGTGTATTTGATGCCGAAACAAAAGCCGGCAAGCAATCCCGCTATCAGGAGCAGCCTCCAGCGCTCGGGGCGTGCATCCCAGAGTTCGAGCGCAAAAAAGCAGGCGAACCCCGCGAAGGAAAGCCCCACGTCGATATAGGCGGACGTTCCGTCTATACCTGCCACGGGAGCGACGAAAAACAGCAGGGCGGCAATTACGGCAGCGGAAGTCCGCCTGAACTGACGGCCATAGGCAACCATCGCCAGAGGCGTAAGCAGCAGGAAGACACAATGCACCAGAGCCGCGGCAGAGTGCCGGCCTAGAGCATAGGCTGGGAGAAACAGCATCTCGAGAGCCTGCGGGAAGCTGGCGTAGATATCGGTTGTGATCCGGTAAAAACCACGGTGATTCAGGTAGCGGCGAACAAAGCCGAGATGATAGCCGGATCCATCCGGACTAATCTCAGGCGCGGCAGCATTGACCAGATAGAGCACGGCAAAGGGGATGGCGATGGCCCAGAACAACAAGGTCCAGCGCCGGTGCAAGGCGGCCTCTCCATCGGGAACTGCGACGGGCCGCAGCAAGAACAGCACGCCCACCACGAACGTAACGGCAAGCAGCGCTGGAGCGGTGGCCCACCCGAGCACGCACAATACGAAGATCGCTGAACTGAGGCAGGCGGACCCGGCGGCAAAAGAAAGAATGGCTCCGCTCATTCAGGCGCTTCCAAATAGCGATGCGGAGATTTCGCAGGCAGGGTAAATAGTCAAGCGCTGCTAGCGTCCATCCCCTGAGCATATACGCTCTCCAATTCCGGCTTTCCCTGCTTCTTTCGAAACGTTCCAGCCACTGATGTCACAGGATAGTAGGAATGAATCGAGGAGAACCCAGTGAGATCAAACCTTATAGAGCTGAAATTTCCCCGCTTCGGCGGGATTTTTTGCATGTTGACCCTAGCTATTGCTGTATCGCCGGCCGCGGTGGTAACCATCGACGCGACCATCCAAGGCTGCTCGCAGTGCAATAGCATTAGCGCCGTCCTTCCTGGAACGGTTCTAGGCTTTATCTACAATCCGAAAGCGCAACTCACCTTGGGGCCGGGCACGTATGTCGTGACCAATGCCGCAACTACTGGTCAATACTCGGCCTGGAACTTCCAGGGAAACAGCCAACTGACGAACAACACTCCGAACTGGGGCTGGGCATTCGTAGCCGCCGATGACGCGACGGGCGTTGTCATTCTGGACGACTACGTCGGAGTGGCTCCTGGAACGCCGGCGGTTTATTCGACGCAGGCGGCAGTCGCCGCCGCAACCGGCGTCAAGACCTACAATGGCAACACATTGCTCGGCGCTACTTCTACCGCTGGATTCATCGATACTTTCACCTTGGGGTCCACCACGACGATCGATTTTATGGCGAACGATTATTATGGACCTGATAATGCCGGCGGCATGCAGTTGAACATTGGTACCCCTGCCGCCCCCCCTGCTGTACCGGAACCGACAACCTTTCTGTTGGTAGGTACGGTCCTTTGTCTGATTGGCTTGCGCTCCGTTCACAAACAGCCTTGACTACCTGTCCACCTCGCCGCAGGGTAAGAATTTCGTAGCCGGGTAAAAAGCAATGCTCTTTGGTAGGACGCGGCTTGCTACGTGTTCGGTTCCTTAGCACTAAGCAATGTGGCACCATGCTTGCTCCATTTAACCCCTAGGTTCAAGGTTTATCAGGAGGGAACAAAGTGGCAGGCAGAAACACTGCGGTGTTTGGAATCTATATAACTCAGAACGGGGCCGAAGCGGCTGTGGATGCGTTGAAAGTAGCTGGATACCGGAACACCGATATTTCGGTCCTGTTTCCGGAGAGCCAGGGGACGAAAGACTTTGGAATCAGTAAAGACACCAAAGCTCCGGAAGGCACCACCACAGGCGTGCTATCGGGTGGGGTAATCGGGGGAGCTTTGGGGTGGCTCGCCGGCATCGGCGCCCTGGCGATCCCCGGGGTGGGACCCTTCATCGCAGCCGGCCCAGTGATGGGTCTGTTGGGCGGGCTGGGAGTGGGTGGTGCAATCGGCGGGTTGGCTGGCGCGCTTATTGGGATGGGGATTCCTGAATACGAGGCCAAACGTTACGAAGGCCGGATCCAAAAAGGCGGCATTCTGCTTTCCGTGCACTGTGACAACTCGGATTGGGTGCGACGCGCCAAGCAGATCCTGGAGCAAACGGGGGCGGAGGATGTCGCCTCGGCTGGTGAGGCCTCGGCCGATTACGCCACCGCCGACAAACCCACGCACGGGTACAGCGGCGATCCATCAGACGGCAGATGAACAGGAGAATGCTATGACAGGAAAGAATACGGCCGCATTCGGCATCTACCCCGACCAGGTCTCGGTGAGCGAAGCGGTGGACGATTTGAAACAGGCCGGCTTTCGAAATACCGACATCTCCGTGTTGTTTCCTGAGAATACCGGCTCGAAAGATTTCGCCCATGAGAAGCACACCAAGGCCCCTGAAGGCGCAGTGGCGGGAGCTACTTCCGGTGCCATCTTAGGCGGCGCTCTGGGCTGGCTGGCGGGATTAGGCGCGCTGGCGATTCCAGGTGTGGGGCCCTTTGTAGCCGCCGGTCCGATCGTGGCGATGCTCAGCGGCATTGGAGTGGGCGGGACTCTGGGCGGTTTTACCGGCGCCCTGATTGGCGTGGGAATTCCGGAATACGAGGCCAAGCGCTATGAAGGCCGGATCCGGAGCGGAGGTATTCTCCTTTCGGTGCACTGCGACAACTCCGACTGGGTGAAGCGCGCGCTCGACGTGCTGGAGCACTCAGGTGCGAGCGACATTGCGACCAGCGGAGAAGCAAAAGCAGATTACGGCGTCACCGAGAAGCCGCTGCCCAGAATGACGCCGGGTCAGGCGGGCGGTGTGCTGGACCCTAAAAACTAGGCGGGCTGTTCAAGAAGAACGGCTTTGGCCATGGCGTATTTCAATTGATCGATGCCCTGCGAGGTGACGCTCGAGATCTCGTAAAGCGGCATGCCTGCCTCTGCGGCCAACTTCCGTAAAGAAGCGACCCGTTCCGGATCTTGAGCGACATCGATCTTTGCAGCCACCAGCAGCATTGGCTTACGCGCTAACTCCTGATCGAAGCTGGCAAGCTCTTCCATCACGACGTGGTAATCATGCACCGGGTCGCGCCCCGTCAATTCCGAAACATCCACGAGATGGACTAGCAGCCGGGTCCGTTCCACGTGTTTCAAAAACTGAATACCCAGACCGTGTCCCAGGTGGGCTCCTTCGATGAGACCTGGAATGTCGGCGACCACA
>JBBSHP010000286.1:0-6325 GCA_038232555.1 Bryobacterales bacterium | reverse complement strand
CCTCCGTGCCAGGGCACAGCTAGAAAAGGAAGGCTTCCCGTCCGAGGGCGAGAACGATTATAAGCATTCGGTCGGAGCACCAGGATTGTGGCTGGTATCTCTAAATACCGGTCATGGAACCAGCCCGGTGGTTCGGCAGCGGCTCGACGCCTTCTTGAAAGAGTGGGGCGACCGCGGCCAGATCACGCCGGATCATCTCCGCTTCGTGACGTACACTACCCGTTATAACCAGCATTACTGGGCCTCGGTGGATGGTTTGGACCAGCATTACGAGCGCGCCGTCATCGACGCCGTTCGTGCGGAAGGTGGCCAGACCTACCATATCAAAACGCACAACGTTAGCCGCCTGCTTCTGCGCGAGATGGAACACGCCAGGACGATCAATATCGACGGCCAGAAAATCCCTGCGCCTTCCGGGCCTGAAATCGCGCTGCAGAAAACCGCCGGAACCTGGAAGGTGGACGGCAGTCTCAAGCAGCCGGGCCTACACAAGACCCACGCCCTGCAGGGTCCCATCGACGATGCGTTTCTCGATCCTTTTCTGCTGGTGCGCCCCACCGGCATGCCTTGGAACGATGAAGTGAACCAACAGGCCTTGCGTTCCCTGGCGCGCTTCGACCGTCTGTGGGGCAAGTTTTTCCGTGGTCATCCGTTTGTGAAGGACGACAAGGATGTCACGGAGCCGGACATGGCGAAATACCATATCGTGCTCTTCGGTGACCCCGGCAGCAACAAGCTGATCGGGAAGCTCTATAGCAAACTTCCCCTGAAATGGACTAAACAAATGGTCACGCTGGCGGGTCGCGAATTTCCGGCGAAAGAGAATTTCCCCGCGCTTATCTATCCCAATCCGCTCAACCCGGCGAAATACGTAGTGCTCAACACCGGTCTCACGATTGAGGACGCCGGCTATAACGGCGACTATGGAACGCCGCTCTGGGGCGACTACGCAGTGGTCAAAGTGAAGGCCGGCGCCGACGTTCCCGATCTTCAGATGGGCGGGTTGTTCGACGAGAACTGGCGGGTGGTTCGCTAGACCGATGTTGAAACCTCTCGGCGTCATCCTCGCTTTCGCCGCTGTCGCCACCGCCAGTGCCGCCACTTCAAGTCTGGAACGGCAGTTCACTCAGACTGTCCACCCCTTCGTCACGAAGTATTGCGTTGGTTGCCATAGCGGGGAGATGCCCGCCGCATCCCTCGACCTAAAGGTTTACTCCAGCATGGACGCCGTCATCAAGGACTATCCGCGCTGGGCCATGGTGCACGACAAACTGGCTGCCCGGCAAATGCCGCCGAAGCCTCTGCCGTCGCCGCCTGCCGCTGATGCTCAAAAAGTGATCGACTGGATTCAGGCCGTCAGCGCCAAGGAAGCGCGCAAACACGCGGGCGATCCCGGTCCTGTGCTGGCACGCCGTTTGAGCAACTCGGAATACAACTACACGGTTCGCGATTTGACGGGTGTCGACATGCGGCCCACTCGCGAGTTCCCCGTAGATCCCGCCAACCAGGCCGGCTTCGACAACTCCGGCGAATCGCTGACCATGTCACCCGCGCTGCTGAAGAAATATCTGCAAGCGGCCCACGATGTAGGCGATCACATGGTGCTGACTCCCGCTGGAATTGACTTCGCGCCGCACCCGATGCTGTCTGAAACGGATCGCGATAAATATCCGATTCAGCGCATCATCCAGTTCTACGCCAGCCAGCCCACCGAGTTTGCCGATGACGTCCAGGCCGCGTGGCGCTACAAATACCGTGCCACTCTCGGTAACCCGCAAGCCACACTGTCCTCCACCGCAGCCGGGTCCAAGCTAAGCGCGAAGTACCTGCCCATCGTCTGGCAGTTACTTGAGGAAGCGCCTCAGCAAGCGAGAACCGAAGTCGGCCCCATCGCCAAACTCCAGAGCATGTGGCGAGCACTGCCGTCACCCGGCGCCAATCAGCCGCAGGCGCTGCGCGCGAAATGCATCCAGATGCGGGACTTTGTGGTCCGAATCCGCAGCCACACGGCCATGCAGTTCGCCGCGCCGGTGGTGAAAGGTTTGCCGCCCGGGTCGCAGCCGCTGCTCAACTGGAAACTGCGGCTGTTTGCAGCGCA
This sequence comes from Bryobacterales bacterium, assembly GCA_038232555.1. Taxonomy (GTDB): domain Bacteria; phylum Acidobacteriota; class Terriglobia; order Bryobacterales; family Bryobacteraceae; genus JBBSHP01. The sequence goes on along the minus strand of JBBSHP010000286.1, from coordinate 4,227 downwards.
CCGCCGCGATAGCGATCCCGCCGCTCTGCGCAACGATACCGATCCGCCCCCGGTCGCGCCTGTCATTCCGCGCCGTGCGGGGCTTCACCAGGAAGCTGCGCCGCGCTGGGCCGCCCTCCTGGCCAAAGCCCGTTTGGATGATCCCGACTTGGTGGCTCCAGCTTCCGAACGTAGCCGCTATCAAGCGTCCTTCGCACGCTTCGCGTCGGTCTTCCCGGACACGTTCTACATCACCGAGCGCGGACGCTATTTCCCGGACAATACGGAAGACAAGGGACGTCTCCTGAGCGCCGGCTACCACAGCGTAATGGGCTTTTTCCGCGACGATACTCCACTGATGGATCTGATCCTCGATGCAAAAGGCCAAAACGAGCTGAACCGCCTGTGGAATGAATTCGACTACATCGCCGATTTCACCGCCCGCACCTTCGTTCAGTACTTTTTCAATCAGAGCGGTGAGGTGCAAGGCAAAGGAGCCGAGTCCGCATCGGCGCGCCCGGCGGATCATGAGGTCACCGATACACCCGTAATCTTCGGTCTGCGGGACGCCTATCTTGCCAAGGCCTCGGGGGATCCGAACAACGATCCGGTCGCGGTCCGCGCCATCCACGAGCACTTTGAGCGCGTGAACTCCACTCTTCGTTCGCTGGAAAAAAGTCGCATGGAAGCCAAACGCAAGCATCTCGATGCTCTCGTCAAGTTTGCGGCCAGCGCGTATCGCCGGCCCCTCACGCCACCCGAGCGCGACGACGTAATCGCCTACTACCGAAAAATGCGCAATCAAGACCGGCTCTCGCACGAAGAGGCTGTTCGCGATTCAATCGTCAGCGTTCTGATGTCCCCGCACTTCCTGTACCGCGTCGATCTGCTCGAATCTCATGCAAACGGGGCATCGGTCCGTCCGTTGTCAAGCTACGCCATCGCTAGCCGCTTGAGTTATTTCCTGTGGTCGAGCATGCCTGATCCGGAGCTGCTTCGGCACGCCGCTCTCGGGGATCTGCAGCGTCCGGAAGTTCTGCTGGCGCAAGCCCGGCGCATGTTGCAGGATCCGCGCGTGCGCGACCTCGCCACCGAATTCGCGGGCAACTGGCTGGACTTCCGTCACTTCGAGACTTACAACTCGGTGGATCGTGAGCGCTTCCCCACGTTCACCAACGAACTGCGCGAAGCCATGTTCCAGGAGCCTGTCCGCTTCCTCCAGAACCTGATCCGGAACAATCGCCCCGTTCTCGAAATGCTCTACGGCCGATACACGTTTGTCAATCCCGTTCTCGCGAAACATTACGGTATGCCGGAACTGAAATCGCCTGCCAACGACACCTGGGTCCGTGTGGACGACGCAGTCAGCTACGGGCGTGGAGGCCTGCTTCCCATGGCGGTCTTTCTCACGAACAGTTCACCAGGTCTTCGCACCAGCCCGGTCAAGCGGGGCTACTGGCTGGTGCACCGCGTACTCGGAGAAACCATCCCGCCGCCTCCGCCGGTGGTTCCCGAACTGCCGCAGGACGAATCCAAAACAGATTTGCCCCTTCGCGCAGTGCTGGCCCAACATCGCTCGAATCCCCCCTGCGCTGGTTGTCATGCGCGCTTCGATGTCTTCGGACTGGCATTCGAAGGCTACGGCCCGGTCGGTGAGGCGCGAACCAAAGATCTGGCCAACCGTCCGGTGGATGCCTCCGCCACGTTTCCAGGCGACGTGCAGGGCACCGGACTCGCGGGCGTGCAAACATTCATCCGCTCGCATCGCCAGAAGGATTTCGTGGACAGTCTGTCGCGCAAATTGCTGGCCTACGCGCTGAACCGCTCGCTGCAGCTTTCCGACGAGGCGCTAATCGCACGGATGGAGGCGCGGCTCGCGGCCAGAGAAGATCGCTTCTACCCGCTGATTGAAACCATTGTGGCCAGCCCGCAGTTTCTGAACAAACGAGCGCCCGACAAGTCACCACCCGAGATACAGTAAGGAAAGGTGTTTTCCATGCCCGCGTTCCCCATATCAAAGTCCCGCATTTCCCGCCGAACGGTTCTTCGCGGAGCCGGCGCCGCCATGGCCCTCCCCTGGCTGGAGTCTTTGCACGCATTAGCGGACACACCTTCCGCCTCAAGCTTTCCCAAGCGCTTTGCCGTCGTCTTCCTCGGGAATGGCATCAACGAGGATCATTGGAACGCTTCGGGATCCGGGGCCGGAATGCAGCTCAGCAAAACGCTTGTGCCGCTCGAACCGCTGAAGACCAAAATCAATGTGATCGACGGGCTGTTCAACAAGGCCGCCACCGGACAAGGCATTCATCCGGCGCAGACGGGAAGCCTGCTCTCCGGCGCTCACATTTCGAAAGGCGCCATCATCCATTCGGGTATCAGTGTGGACCAGATGATCGCCAACCGCATCGGTGAGGATACTCCGCAATCCAGCATCGTGCTCGCTTGCGACCAACCCATGACTGGATATCACGAGACGAACTTCTCCATGGCCTACAGTTCGCACATCTCGTGGCAAACGCCAGATTCGCCCGTGCCGGTGGAAGTGTATCCGTCGCTAGCTTTCGACAACCTTTTTGAGAACCGCGGCAGTCTGCGCAACATGAGCATCCTGGATCGTATGAAGGACAGCGCCCAGGCCCTTACCCGCAGGATTAGCTCCAGCGATAAAACCAAACTCGATGAGTATCTGACCAGCGTGCGCGAGGTGGAGCGGCGCGTCGACGGCATGCGCAAGACCAAGGACGCGGCAGAGGACAAAGCCAAGGCTCTGAACCGTCCTGCGTTCATTATGGATCGACCCGCTACCGGCCTGCCTGAAGATCTGCGGGAGCACGCCCGCTTGATGTGCGATATCATTGCCATCGCGTTCCAGACCGATAAGACCCGCGTCGCATCGCTCATTATCTCCCGCGATCTTTCCGCTATGTACTATCCGTTTCTGGACGTCAAGCAAGGTCACCACAGCGCGTCGCATGACAACAACTCCGACGGATACGAGCGCATCGCACGTTTCCACGTGAGCCAGTTTGCTTATCTGGCGCAAAAGCTCGACAGCATGCCCGAAGGCGATGGCACGGTGCTGGACCACTCTTGCCTCATGTTTCTCTCGAATCTCTGGATCGGTCGCAAGCATGACAACACCCGGTTACCGCTGCTGCTCGCCGGAGGCCTGGGCGGCGCGCTTCAAACCGGCCGAACGCTTAATTTTGTAGGCCAGAGCGAAGAAAAACGCAAGATGTGCAGCCTGTATCTATCCCTAATGGACCGCTTCGGAATCAAGTTGGAGCAGTTCGGCGACGCCCAGGAGCGCCTCGCACAGATCTAGCTTGAGGCATCGCCGTTCTTTCTTGGCGGAGGTCTCACCCTGCAGGCGCTCGTTGATGGCCCGTGCTGCCGCAAAGTGCTCCTCTGCCTATTTCAGCTTGCCTTGTGCGTTGAACACGCCGCCCACCCGGTCGGTATGCTGTCGGCCAAGTCTCGCTGCCAGGCTGTGTCGGGATACTGTCCCGCCTTGACAATATGCCTTGACAACATGGCTTGTCGCCTTGTGAATCGTAAACTGCTCGCCTATACTCGGAAGTCGAAAGCCATTACGTGTTGCTATGAATCAAAGCATCGTCGAGTTAATGAGAATCCCCCGACGGGATTTGCCGTGGTTGCAGAAGGCGCTTCAATCCGCGCTGGAATTGGAGTTGTCCACTTTGCCTCCCTACCTGTGCGGATTGTGGGCTCTCCAAGACGGCGCATCCTATGCGGCGACGCAGATCCGAAGCATAGCCATGCAGGAAATGTCCCATTTCGGACTGGTCTGCAACATGCTGCGCGCTACCGGAAAGCAGCCTGAGGTGCTGCAGGGATATGCGCAGATCACTTACCCGGGACCATTGCCGGGCGGAGTTGTGCCAGCCTGCGAGGAGAAGCTAATCCCGTGCGACCCGAACTTCAAGGTCATGTTGGGATTTCCGGATTTCAAAGCCTTCGCCCTGACGTGCGCGCAGATCGAATATCCAGAGGATCCGGTCCTCAAGCCCGCGGCCCTGGGCGCCGCACCTGAAACATTTACATCAATTGGCAAGTTTTATGAGGCGGTGCTCGGTGCGTTTCGCTCCAATGACAGCGCGATTTCGTACGACGTTGCGGATCAGCGAAAGAATCCGATCGGCGTGTTCTTGATCGATAACCTCACTAAAGCCACGTCGGCTATACACATAATCCAGCAGCAAGGGGAAGGCGGGAGTAAGAACCCCT
>JBBSHP010000285.1:0-6325 GCA_038232555.1 Bryobacterales bacterium | reverse complement strand
TCGGCCAGCCGGCGCGCGAGCAGACACTGCCATCCGAAGTCTGCCGTCTTTGGATCATCCAGGCCGTACAGTTTCTTGGTTGCTTCTGACTCGCCCGAAACGTCGAAAACCTTCTGCGCCTCGGCTTGCATCCGAAAAGCCATTTCGAAGGACTGGATGCGTGTTTCCAGATCTTCGTCGAGCTTCCATAGCTCGTGATGTTTGCGATTGATGGCTTGGATCATGTCCAGTTCGTAGCGCTGCTGCTCGCGGTTGAGTCCTTGATTGATCAGGTACTCGATCGGCTCTTTCTGGATATCGGCGACTTGCATCCCGGCATGGCCGATCGCTGTCCCCTGCACGGAGCCCGGCAGAAATCCGGAGCTCCAGTTCTTCGCTCCGCCGTGCGAAAGTGCGGGTTTGATGGTGACGTATCCGGGCAGATTCCGATTCTCCGTGCCTAGTCCGTAAAGCACCCAGGAACCCATGCTGGGCCGCGTGAACGTAAACGTGCCCGTGAAAGTCTGCAGCAACGCGGCGCCGTGATCGACACCTTCACCGACCATGGATCGAATCACGCAAAGATCGTCGATGCACTCGCGAATGTGAGGAAAGAGATCGCTGACCGGCAGTCCGCAGTGGCCGCTCTGCTTGAACGCCCAGGGCGACTTCATGAGGGCGCCGGTCTTGCCTGCGGCAAACGTCAGCGGTTGCTTAATCGGCAGCGGCTTCCCGTCGTTCGTATCGAGATAAGGCTTGGGGTCAAAGGTGTCGATCGAGGACGGCCCGCCGTGCATGAACAAGAAGATGACTCGTTTGGCGCGTGCCGCAAAGGCGGGCAGCTTGGGTGCGAGTGGGTCCGTATCGGCCTGGGCCAACAGCGATCCCAGGCCCATGTACCCGAATCCGCAACCCGCCGCGCGCAACATCGCCCGACGGGACAGTTGGGAACTTCGCGGCGCCTTGGTAGTGAATGAGCGTATGTCCATGGGGTCCTCAATATACGTAGATAAATTCGTTCGAGGCCATCAAAGCATGACAGAAGCTCTGCCATGCTTTCTGCTCGCCAATCTCGTTCCACTTCTGGCGAAGGCTCTGAATGTAGGTGAGCCCCGAATCGACCTCGCCCGGTTCCGGACGCCGGTCGAGCACCGCCAGATACGCTTGCTCGATGCGGAGTGAATCTTTATTCTGACCCGCCAGGATTCTGCTCGACAGAGACTTCGCCTCGCGATCCACCAGAGGACTGTTCATCACGAACAGGGCTTGTGTAGCAACCGTCGTCGGAGTGCGTTTCCCATCCGGGCTGGTGGCGTCGCCGAAATCGAAAAGCATGTAGAGCGTCGGCAGATTGGAACGCCGCAGCGGTAAGTATATGCTGCGCCGCGTGGTGCTTTCCGGGTTCATGCTGATGCGGCTGGCGCTGGTCTCTCCATCGGTACCTACGCCGGGATCCAGTGTCCCGCCCATCGTGAGATCCAGATCGCCCCCGATGGCCAGGAACGCGTCGCGCACTTCTTCAATGCTCAGCCGGCGGCGAGGATAGCGGGACAGCAGCCGGTCTTCCGGATCTTTGGTCTTCTTGGCCGCGTCGTACTCCGCGCTCATCTGGTAGGTGTTTGAGAGCATGATGAGCCGATGCATCTTCTTGAGCGACCACCCGCTCTCCACGAAGTGCGTCGCCAGGAAATCCAATAATTCAGGATCGGCAGGCCGGTCGCCCAGCTTGCCGAAGTTATCTGGAGTGCGCACCAGGCCATCGCCGAAATGCCCTTGCCAGATGCGGTTCGCCATCACGCGAGCGGGTAACGGATTCAGTGGGTCGACGATCCAGTTGGCAAGTTCGAGGCGGCCGCTCTTGGTGGCAACGACGGGGGCCGGAGCATTCAGGCTCAGGATGGCCGGCACGGTACGCGCAACGGGATCGCCGAGGTTATGATAATCACCTCGAACGAATACCTTTTGAGGCATCGTCTCGCCTTCCTTCACGGCGCACGCCATCGGCACTTCGTGGGACGGTGTGTTGCGCTCACTTTCTGCGCGCTGCCCCATCAACACCCGAAGCTCGGTTACTTTCTCCGGAGTCAAAGTCGCAATCTGATCCTCTTGCGAGCGATGCATCGGACCGTTCGCAATCCATGTCGCGTGGAAGAACGGGTTCTTGTCCTGACTGACAGTGGGTCTGGGACCTGCGATTTTGCCTGCCGACGGAAAGCTCTGGTGGGCCTGCTTCCACCAACTCAAATCCTGCTCGTACTGATACGCGCTGCGGTGGAATTCCTCTTGATACAGTTCCGCAACATGCTTGCGGTCGGTGTCCGTCGCCGCGTGCCATTTGGCGAGCTCAGGCCGCGTCTTCAGCTTTAAGTACTCCACCCAAGCGGCTAAATGTTTTGCATCGAGCTTCTCAGCCGCGGCCACATCCGCCGCCGCAGCCCCTTGTGCATACACGCGGTGTGCCGCAAGCATGTACGCCGGGATCAGCTTCTCTTGCCGGTCACGATCTTTTTGGGCTTCTCTGTCGAAGTCGATGATTTTCGCGATCTTTTTGTCCAGGTCGAGTACATCGCGCCACTGCTTCCTGAATGCTTCGTACTCCACTGCGGGCGCGAGAGGCGTCTGAATCGGATCGCCAGTCTCGCCCTTCTCGTAGCTCAGCGTGCTCGCGAAGATGGCTGCCATCGAGTAATAATCTTTCGTCGAGATCGGATCGAACTTATGATCGTGGCAGCGGGCACACGTCACGGTGAGCCCCAGGAACGCCTTGGCGGTTACGTCGATCTGATCGTCCACGACGTCATATCGCTTCAGCGGTAAATCCTTTTGCGCGAGTGCTTTCTTGCCGAGCGCGAGAAAACCGGTGGCCACCACGCCGCGGTAGCCAACCCCGGACTTCTCATCGGCGGCCAGAACATCGCCCGCAAGCTGCTCGCGGACGAACTGGTTATAGGGCATGTCATCGTTGAATGCCTGGACCACATAATCGCGATAGCGCCAGGCATGCGGGTAGCGGTGATCTTCGTCGCTGCCCGTTGAGTCGGCATAACGCATGACGTCGAGCCATTCGCGGCCCCAGCGCTCCCCATAACGTGGCGAAGCGAGCAGACGATCTACGACCTTCTCAAATGCATTCGGTGCAGGGTCAGCCAGAAAGTCCCGGATCTCATTCTGAGTGGGAGGCAATCCGGTCAGATCGAAAGTAGCGCGACGGAGTAAAGTCGTCTTGCCGGCCGGCGTTGCAGGCGAGAGCCCATGCTTTTCCAGATTGCTCAAAATGAACCGGTCGACGGGATTCACGGCCCAATCCTTTCGCGTCACGGCAGGCGGAGCCGGATGGGCGATGGGACGGAATGCCCAGAAATTGCGATCCGCGTCGGTGATGACGCCCCGAATCGCCACAGGCCGGACACCCGTGCTGGACTCTGCGGGGGCCGCGCTAGATTTGGTGGCGCTAGATTTCGTCAGACCGGGAAGAGGCGCCCCGGCCCCGATCCACTCGCGAATTCCAGCGATTTTTTCAGCGGCCAATTTACCTTGGGGCGGCATCTTCACCCGGCCTTCATATAGAAGGGCTTGAATCAGCAGGCTTTTGTCGGGCTCGGCAGCGGTGCCAAAGAAGCCCCCTGCCGCAGCTTGCCTGAGTCCGTCCGGAGAACTGAGATCAAGGCCCCCGCTCTTTAACTTGGCACTGTGGCAAGCCTGGCACTTCTCGATGAAAAGCGGTCGGGCATTTTTCTCGAAGATCTCGAGTTGGGCCGATGTTTGGGCCTGGCCTAGAGAAATTCCACCCGTCAACGTCACAACGGCAGCGATGGTCGACAGGGAGCGTATGTACACGGCTCCCCCTATTTTATCAGGGCAACCGCGCCATTTACTCAGGCTTAGCATCTTTGCGGGCCTTGACCGCTTCTACCATTTCAGACCAGTACCGGTGCAGAAACGGGGGGTTCTGCAAACTATCCAGCGCATACGATCTGTCGGCTGTTTCCACGTTCAGCACAGCTGTGATCATCTCTTCCTGGTAGAATCCAGCCTCGGCCAAAGGGATTCCATTGGGTTCGCGGATGAAGGACGAGCCGCTGGAGGTCTGCTTCCCATCCGGCGATTGCCCCACCGTGTTCGCGACACAATGAAACATTTTGGAGCTGGGTCCGGCGGCCTGTTGTGCACGGCCGGAAATCCGCTTCCACGCTACCGCCTCGATCTCATCCGAACTACAGGACGGGTGGAACAGAATCTGCGCCCCTGCCATGGCCGGAATACGATACAGCTCCGGGTGGCGGCCATCGCGGCAGATCACGAGGGTGCACTGGATCCCATCGATCTCGAATAACGACAGCTTGTCGCCACCGCGGCAGTAGGTTTTCTCGTCCCGGCCGGCCATGTGCACTTTGGCGTACTCGTGGACGATCTCGCCCGAGGGGGCGATGACGTGGGCCAGGTTCAAAAAGCGATCGTGGGTCTGGCGGATGGTGCCCGCAATCATCCAAAGATTGTGCTGCTTCGCGGCGGCACATACCGTCTCCAAAGCTGCTTGCACCTCGCTTGGCGAAAGTTGAATCAGGTAAGGGAAATAGTAGCTGGTGAGATTCGCTTCGGGGAAAACAACAACGCGGCTACCGGCCCGAGCGGCTTGCCCCACATAGTCGAGCGTCACCTCGAGGTTTCGCGCCAACGACTGGGCCCAGTGCATCTGGACGCAGGAGACCTGAATCGTTCTCGGGCTATGCAAAGAGTTCCTGAACCGCCTTGCCTTTGCCGTCTTTCGTTACGTAGAACGGGCGCTTTTCAATCACGTACGAGGTGTCCGGCGGAATTCCCATGGCCGTATAAATGGTCGCGTGCAGATCCTCAATCGTGACGGGGTTTTCGACAATCCGGCAGGGCCGCTCATCCGCAGTCTTGCCGTAAAGAAACCCGCGTTTGATGCCGCCACCAAACATCAGCACGCTGGACGCTTCAGTGAAGTGACGGTGCATACCGTAGTGCTTGGGCTCCAGCATGACATCCGGTTGCTTGACCTGTTCCTGCACCCCTTTGCCGGGCTTGCCCTCGGTCATCATGTCGCGCCCAAACTCGCTGGCCAGCACCACTAATGTCCGGTTCAGAAGTCCGCGTTCTTCCAGGTCGAGAATGAGCTGAGCGATGGGCGCATCGACATCCTTCTTCATTCCAGCAGCGCGCGTGTGTCCGTTCTCATGCGTGTCCCAATATCGAAAAGGAATGTATTCGGACGTGACCTCGATAAATCGCGCACCGTGCTCCGCCAGCCGCCGCGCCAGCAGGCACCCCTGCCCAAATCGCCCGGTGTTGTACTTCGCGAAACTCGCTTCCGGTTCGAGAGAAAGATCAAACGCCTTTGCGGCGGGAGAACTGAGCAGCCGGTGGGCATTTTCGAGCGACCGGCGTAGTCCTTCCCGCTGATACTCGCTTCCATATTTCCCGACCGGATTGGACGCCAGCAACGCTTTGTACTGTTGGTAGCGCTGTTCGAAGCGCTGCTTCCCGACATACTCATTCGGCCGGGTGCTGGCCGCGGCATCTTTCGGATCACTAATCTGAAAAGGTCCGAACTCACTGCCCAGAAAACCTGCCGTATGAAAAGATTTTAGGGCATCGGATTCACCGCCGATCTCCAGGTTCTGCCCAATGTCGAGGAACCCCGGGATGTCCGGATTATTCGGCCCGCGTGTGCGCGAGATCATCGCACCCATGTGGGGAGCAGCTACCGACAGCGGCGGAGCATAGCCGGTGTGCCAGTGATATTGATGCCGCGAGTGCAGAATGAATCCAAGGTCGCCGACCCGATGGCTGCGGATCAACGCGCCGCGATCCATCACCTTGGCCATTTTTTCCAGCCCTTCGGAAAAACGAATTCCATCGACTGATGTGGGGATCGAGTTGAAGGTGCTCAGCACGCGCTCGGATTTCATGCCCGGCTCAAACGCAGTATACGCTTTGGGATCGAAGGTTTCGGTCTGCGCCATTCCGCCGGCCATCCACAACAGGATCATGCAATCGGCTTTGGACTCGAGCTTGGCGGGAGAGGCCAGCAGGCGGGGGGCTGAGCCGGTCAGGGCCGTGAGAGTAGCGGCCGCCGAGGCACGCATAAAATTGCGACGGGAAAGCCCATTCATGATCTCGTTTTCGATTTGTTTCATTTAGTTTAAGAACTGCATTTCGGGATGCAGTAGCAGGCTCCACAGCAAATCCTCCACGCCCGAAATGCGGCCACTCGCCAGTATCTTCCGGGCCACTTGCCTTTCCGAATCCGATGGCGCTCTGGCCAAGGTCTGCCAGAACAGGGTATCAATCAATTGATCCGGTGATCCCGCTGCCTGGGGTG
>JBBSHP010000284.1:0-6346 GCA_038232555.1 Bryobacterales bacterium | reverse complement strand
CACTTATGCAAACGAGCGCAATCGGGAAGTAGTCCCTGTACCATCCATCTCTGCGGCTATTGAATAGCCACTATGTCGGTGTTTTATTGGTGAGCGCGGAAGGAATCGAACCTTCAACCTACTGATTAAGAGTCAGTTGCTCTGCCAGTTGAGCTACGCGCCCCAGAAGGATTGACCTTGCGGATTCAACTCGCAAAACCAATAATTGAGTCTAGCATGCCGCCTGTAAGAAGAGTGCTGGAGACGTGTCTCGCTGTCGAAGACATTGCGCGCTCCGTCGAATTCTATCAGCGCATCTTCGGGTTCCCCATCCTCAGCAGCGACCACCGATTTTGCGCACTGAATGTCTGTCAAACTCAGGTCCTCCTGCTGTTTCTCAAAGGAGCTACTTCCGCGGCGGTCACGATTCCCGGAGGTCGGATTCCTGGTCACGGCGGCAGCGGGCAATTGCACCTCGCATTCACCATCGACGCGTCCGATCAGCAGAGCTGGTGCGATTGGCTAGATCAAAACCATGTCGCCATCGAGAGCCGGGTCAACTGGCCTCGGGGTGGAGTGAGCCTATACTTCCGAGACCCGGACACGCATTTGCTGGAGTTGGTCACGCCAGGCTGCTGGGCCATCTATTGATACCTCAAACGATCCCTAAAGAACCTGGTGCGAACGGGGAGGGTCGAACTCCCATGGCCTCGCGGCCGCTGGAACCTAAATCCAGTGCGTCTGCCAGTTCCGCCACGTTCGCAGCCTGAACCTAGTTTAACCCACCAACTTTACTCAGGCCGTCATCAGAGCAGGTTCGAACCGGTCGGCTCTTTGCAGCTTGGGCATCCTGCGCGGAACGGAGCTGCCGCATCCGCATACGCCTGTTTCCGCTCCCGCCCGGCTCGCGGTACCCATGATGTGGAGACCATCGTGCGCTTCGCATTCCATAGCAAGAAGCTCATTATCAACGCCCAGGCACTGCTCGAATACCGGGACTCCAAAAGCGTCCCACAAACGATCGCGATCGCGTTCCGATAGACCGGAATGCGGACCTCGGGTCAAAACGATGGCGGCGTGCTGTAATCGGATCCCGTTTTCAGCTAGCCAAAGTAAGTCTTCGATCGCCGCCGCTACCGAACAGGGACCTAGGCGCGCCGAATGATCGTCCCAGCCTTTCGGGAAAACTCGAATGGTTCGTGTATTTTCAAAACCCATTGCAAGAAGGATTGTCTTGGGCGCAGGTACAAGAGGATGTACGAAAGCGGCTCCCGCTACCTTTTTCCTGAAAAAGCATCGCATTTTGGGGGACTTGCATTTTAGTCATTTGAGTGATACGGTTGTCTCTGCAAATCCAGAAACTAAGTATTAAACGGTCAGTGTGTAAGTAGTCGCGCTAGGTTGTGGTGAAAGATGAGCTGCGCGGCATCTAGTTTCAAACCCGCCTCATACAACGCGGTTGCCTGACTTTCGTATATCTGAGCGTTCCAGCCTCGTGGGAAGAAAGAGGAATCCGTTCCGAACAGTAACCTGTTGGGACCTATCACTTCCAAAGCACGGCGGAATACTTCACGCAGGTCAAGGTGCGCCCCTTCGTAGCGCATCCAGCTATTAGTGCTCGAAGTATCCAGCCACACATTGGGGCATAGGTCGCATACCATCAGGGCCTCGCGGAAATATCCCGCACCGAAATGCGGGATCACGAACTGCGTTCGGGGATACCGCATAGCCACTGCATGCAGATCGATAGGATTTGAAAATCGCATGTCGAACTGCGAGGGCAGGCCGAGCTTCTTCCGCACCCCCACGCTTAGCACGCCGCAGTGCACGAAAATTGCCGGGGCACGGCCCGGGGCCGACCCTCCCGCGGCACGGTCCAGCAGCTCCAAAACGCGATCGTCCTGTATCGAGTAGCGATGCATCGCCGGAAAGAAGCAGAGTCCGTGAATGTGCCCGCTGGACATTGCCGGCTCTACGCTGGCGAGACTCTCCGGAGCGGTCGGGTTCACCATCGCATAGCCATAGAAGCGTTGCGGGAAACGCCGCACCGCCGCGATTACGGAATCCTGGTCGCCTGGCACGCTGGCGATCAGCACAGCCTTGGTAACGCCACGCCGGTCCAGTTCGCGGACCCACACATCGGCCAGGTGCTCCGGGTCCTTCTCCGGTAGCTGCCAGTTGAGCGCAGGGCCGAGCGAATCAACCGTGGCTTCCGCTTGCCCTGCCAGCGCGGCGAAGAAAGCGTGCGAGAAAAAGTGTACATGCGCGTCCGAAACTGCGATGTCGCCCCAGGGGGATTGCATCGGCTTGGCTATTTGCGCTTGCGTCCGAGCGCACGGCGTACCGCGGCAGTAACATCCCGGGACAGCAGGCCGTACTTATCGAGCACAGCTTCAGGAGGGCCTGACTCTGCGTAGGTGTTCTCGATTCCCACAAACTCCATCACGCACGGCTCGATTTCCGCGACAACTTGGGCCACCCGCACGCCCAGTCCACCATCTACCAGATGCTCTTCAGCCACTACGATGGCCCGTGTTTCGGCCGCGGCCTGCTGGATCGCAGCCCGGTCCAACGGCTTGATCGTATGCATGTCGATGACACGAACGCCGATGCTCTCGTCCCCTAGAGCCTCGCATGTTCGCAACGCCTCCGCCACCATCAGGCCGGTAGCGATTACGGTCACGTCGTTGCCGTCCGATAATTGCACGGCCTTCCCGATCTCGAAGCGTTGCTCCTTGGAATGCACGATCGGCACTTTTAAGCGGCCCGCTCGGATGAACACTGGTCCGACATGGGCGGCCGCTGCTCGCACCAGCGCTTTCATCGCGATTTCGTCCGCGGGCGATAGCACGATGAATCCTGGCAATGAACACGCCAGACTTAGATCCTCAATGCTCATTTGCGATGGCCCGTCTTCCCCAATCGAAATGCCGCTGTGCGTCCCCACTACCTTCAGGTTTACATTCGGGAACGCCGCCGTAACCCGTAACTGCTCGAATCCTTTGTTCAAAACGAAGCACGAGAAGCTGGATACGAAAGGGATCTTGCCGCTGGATGCCAGGCCCGAACCAATCGCGACCATGTTCGCTTCCGCAATTCCGCACTCAAAGAAGCGGTCCGGAAACTCCTTCGCGAATAAGTTCGTGTAAGTCGACTTCGATAGGTCGGCATCGCACACCACGATGTTGGGGTTCTCGCGCCCGAGTTCGGCCAGCGTCTGTCCGAACGCCTCGCGGGTTGCCAATCCAGGCTTCAATTCAAATTTTGTTTTGGTCATCGGGCCAACTCCGCCAGTGCCCTGGTCAGCTCGTCGCTGGTCGGAGCCGTTCCATGATATTTTGGTTCGTTTTCCATAAATGAGACTCCCTTACCTTTGATGGTGTGGGCGATAATCGCGGTCGGCTTGCCCTTGGTCGCCTCCGCTTCGGCGAAAGCGGCCTGCAGTTCGGGAATACTGTGCCCATTCACTTCGATGGTGTGCCAGTTAAAACTGCGCCACTTGTCCGCGAGCGGATCCAGGGACATGATGTCTTTGACAAAGCCATCCAATTGGATCAGATTGTTGTCCGTAATCGCGACAATGTTGTCGACGCCTTTGTCGCCACCGAACATGGCTGATTCCCAGACCTGCCCCTCCTGACTTTCGCCATCGCCCAGGACGACATACACTCGCGTAGGGCTCTTGACCAGCTTGGCTGCCAGCGCCATCCCCAGACCGAGCGACACGCCTTCCCCCAGTGACCCGGTAGATGCCTCCAAAGCCGGGATGTACCGAACGTCCGGGTGACCTTGGTAAATCGAGCCGAGCTGGCGCAACGTGCAGAGCTGGTCTTTGGGAGTGTACCCGCACTCCGCCATGACAGAGTAAAGCACCGGTGCGGCGTGGCCTTTCGATAGAATAAACCGGTCGCGATCCGGCCACTTCGGGTTCTGCGGATCATGCCTCATTACATCGAAGTACAGCGTAACCAGAATCTCCACAGCCGAAAGCGAGCCGCCCGGATGACCCGACTTTGCCGCTGTGATCATCTCCAAAATATCGCGCCGAATGGTTTTGGCGATCGCCTGTAACTCTGCAACGTTCTTGGTCTGCTTCATGGCCCAGTTTCAATGTAGCAAAGGCTCCGCTCTACGCTTCCTGCTATATTGCGGGCAATGCCGCGTCCTACCCGTGCCCGCTACCGGGTTGTCGCGTTCGCGGTCACTCTCGCGTTCATAACCTACATAGATCGCGCCTGCATCGGACAAACTGCTCCCGCTATCCGCAAAGAACTCGGCCTATCACCAGTGCAAATGGGTTCCGTCTTCTCGGCCTTTGCCCTGGCTTATGCTCTGTTTGAGATTCCAAGCGGCTGGCTGGGCGATTGGATAGGGTGCCGCCGGCTGCTGATGCGCATCGTACTGTGGTGGTCATTCTTCACCGCCGCCACCGGGTGGGCGCGCGGTCTCCACTCTCTGGTGGTCATCCGGTTTTTGTTCGGAGCCGGCGAGGCCGGGTGCTTCCCAAATCTAGCGAAATCGTTCAGCGTTTGGCTGCCGCGCAGTGAGCGGCCACTGGCAGAGGGGTTCAAGGCCTTAAGCGCGCGCTGGGGCGCGGCAGTCACTCCACTCCTGATCGTCATGCTGATGCGATATTTCACCTGGCGAGTGGTCTTTCAGATCTTCGGCGCCCTCGGAGTGGTCTGGGCTGCGCTGTTTTACTTCTGGTATCGAGACGATCCGCGCGATCACCCGGCCGTCAACGCAGCCGAACTTGCACTGATCGGCGAAACCGCGGAGAAGGTGCAAGGCAACATTGACACTCCTTGGGGACGCTTCCTGCGCTCGCCCAGTGCTTGGCTGCTGTGGGCGCAGTGGTTCTGCTATTTCTACGGGTTCTACTTTTATCTGACCTGGCTTCCCACCTATCTTCAGGAAGGCCGCGGAATCGCCGTGAACCGGAGCGCGCTCCTGGCGAGCCTGCCTCTGTTCACAGCCGGCGCGGGCAGCCTGCTTTCGGGGGCGCTGTCCACCTGGTTCGCGAAGCAGTCGCTCGACCTGCGGCGAGTGCGCCGCCGCACCGCGCTAACGGGCTTCCTCACCGCCAGCTTGTTGTTTCTGCTGTTCACCACGATTCGCGATGCCGGTTGGGCCATGCTTGCTCTGAGCGCCGCGAGTTTAGCCGCGGAACTCAGCGGACCCATCTCGTGGATCACCTGTATGGACCTGGGCGGCAGGTATGTCGGCGCGCTCTCCGGAGCGATGAATACGATGGGGCACCTGGCCGGTATGGTCGCGCCGCTGGTGACTGGCTATATCGTTCAAGCCACCGGCAGCTGACACCTGGCTTTCGCGGTCTCCGCCGGCATCTACTCTCTGGGAATTCTGTGCTGGCTGGGAATCGATCCCGTCACTCCGCTAGACCGCTCGTGACCTCAGCCCACCCCGCTAGACCACCTGCTTCTTCCACGTGCCCCTCCGGAACCAGATAATCGCCAGCACCGCCAGCAGCGTATCGCATAGCGCCACGGCTACAAACGGACCAGTAGCCCCCAGTCCCGCCCAGAATGCCAGCGCGTACGCCAGTGGGATCTGGCAAATCCAGAAGCAGATCAGATTCAGTATGGTCGGCGTCAGCGTATCGCCGGCCCCGTTGAACGATTGCACTACTACCATCCCGTACGCATACGAAATGTTGCCGTAGCTCAGGTACCGCAGACACGTCACCGCCATGGAAACGATGTTCGGGTCTGAGGTGAAGATCCGCACGATCGGCTCGGCGAAGACGATGAAGATCAGGCCCAGAGTTCCCAGAAAGCACATATTGTAAAAGCCGGTGCGCCACACCGCGTGCTCGGCGCGGTCCGGTCTGCGCGCCCCGAGATTCTGGCCCACCAAGGTCGCCGCGGCATTGCTCATTCCCCATGACGGCAAAATCCCGAATACAATAATTTTGATGGCCAGCGTGTTGGCGGCCACCGCCGCGCTTCCAAACGTCGCCACGATCCGAATCATTCCAATCCAGCTCGCCATCTGTACAAAGTATTGAAACGTGGCTCCCAGTGACATGCGGAGCAGACTCCACATCACTCCGAACTCCAGGCGTGCCTGGCTAAGCTGGACGGTGATGCGGCTGCGGCCCGACGTTAATCGGAAAAGCTGGTACGCGACACCAGTCCCGCGCCCGATCGTGGTCCCCACCGCCGACCCCGTAACTCCCAGCAGCGGGAATGGCCCTATGCCGAATATCAAAAGCGGATTCAGGCAAATGTTCACCGCATTGGCGATCCACAGCGCTCGCATTGCCGTAGCGGCATCACCGGCGCCGCGGAACACGGCATTGATCAGGAACAGCAGAAACACCGTCATGCTGCCGCCCAGCATAGTG
>JBBSHP010000283.1:0-6354 GCA_038232555.1 Bryobacterales bacterium | reverse complement strand
GGTCTACATCCCCGAGCTTATTTGAGTCGAAGACCTAAAACGACAGCAGCCCGTAAATCCCACCGGCACTTGTGCGGCTCTGCGAAAAGTTCGATTGCAACGCCTGCGATTCGAGGGTGTACGGGTGTCGGCCCACCCGCGCCGTATAGACCAGGTCGCCTTCAAACGAGAGCTTATTGCCCGTCGCTTCCGTCGCCCCGAGCGGCTCGAAACCAAGGGCCGACCCCAGCGTGAACAGGCCGGTGTGATAGTCGCGCGTATGGTCGATCCCGCCGCCCACGGTGAGCTTGCGCCCCGCCTTTTCATCGTTGATGAGAAGCGTTTCCAGCTTTGCCGCCAGAGAATTGCCAATGAGGTATTGCGGTCGATCCGTGTTGAATGACCCGCGATTGTCTTGCGCCGATAGCGAAAGCGAATAGCGCGGCGACAACGCCTTTACCATCTGAATGCCGAATTGCGTCCCGAAGCTGAAGACGCTGCCGTGCTCTTCCAGGATCAGGGAACGGTTGATCGTCGTCAAGTTGCCCGACGATTGAAAATCTTCCAGCGTCAGGATGTGCGTGTTCTGGCCGAGCAACACGCGGAATTTCCCCGGATCTTCGGCGTCCTGCACTGCCCAAAAAAGGTTTTCACCGATCCGCCATTTTGGACTCTGGCTGAAAAAATTGTTGTCCGTGAAATCCACTTCGTACACGAAGGCCGATCGATACCTGGCTGTGAATCGCGGCAAATCAAACTCCATGCCCTGACGCACCCGCCGCCAGGAGCCTTCCCCGCGCGGATCAAAGAGGCGTTCACCGTAGCCCCAACTCGTCCATTTGAAGTCACCCAGACGGTACACAAATCCGGCATCGGGATCATAGCTCCACCCTTCCTTGGCCCCTCCCGTCGGCGCTGTCGGCGTTGACGACCCAGACTGCGGTGACTTGACCGGCGTCAGCGGCGGGTTTTCGGTGGGACGCTGTTGCGCGTAGGCCGTCAACGCCCACGCGCTTATCAAGACGTAACAGAGCGTTTTCATCCGTCGAAGTTGATGACCGTTTCGGCTGAGACTGGAATGGATTGGCACGTCAAAATCTCCCTCTGTTGGACTTCCAGCGGGGTGATCGCCTCATGCAAACGCATCCGCACCCGTCCGGCTTTTAACACTGCCTTGCAACTGGCGCAGACTCCCTGCTGGCAGGCAAACGGAGGCGTCAGCCCGGCGCGCAGCGCGGCATCGAGGACAGTTTCATTCGGGCGGCATTCCAGCTCGTGAGTCTCGCCCTTGAACGTGATGCACATTTTTAGCGGAGTCGCTCTGGCCTTGCGCCCCCGAGCGGCAATTTCGAGCGTCGTTTCCGTTTCGCGATCGGCTTCGGTCTCGTCGATCGGCACGCCCATGGTGAACGCCTCCAAGTGAATGCGTTCCGCCGAAACATTTCTCACCCGGAGAATCCGCTCGATCAGGTTCATGTACCCGGTCGGGCCGCAGACGTAATATTCAACGGGCAGCCCGGAGGCGTTCGCGCGTTCCAGATCGTCGAGCAGCATCGCCACCGTGCCTTCATTGAGTCTTCCCCTCTGACCCGGCCAGTCCCCCGAAGGCCGGGAAAGCACGTGCATCAGCGAGAACCGGCCAGAGGAACGCGCCTGCAATTCGGCCCACGCCGCGCCGAACAGAATCGAGCCTTCATCGTGATTGGCATAGAGCAGCGCGACCGTGCTCCGCGGACTCTTCAGGAGAACGGTTTTCAAAATCGAATAAAGCGGCGTGATGCCGCTGCCCCCCGCCAACAGTACGTAGTGGTGTGGCCGCTTCAGCGACGTGGTAAAAAAACTCCCTTGGGGCGGCAGCACGGCCAGGAGATCCCCTGCGCTCACTGTGTCGTTGAGATGATTGGAAATCCGCCCCGCGCGTTTAACCGAAATCTGGACAGCCCCGTCCGCATCCGGCGAGCTGGAGAGCGAATAGCAACGCTTGACATACCCATGCCCCAGGGGCAGGCGCACCGTGATGAACTGCCCCGGTCGATAAGCGAAGCGTTTTTTCCATGCCGGAGGGATTTCGAGAACGTAGGAGCAGGCCGCCGCCGTTTCCACAACAACACCCGCGGCGGGAAGAACATGAAACGTCTCACTCCACCGTTTCTGCCGCTCATGGCGCACGCGGAGCCAGACCGCCCCAATAAACAGCACGAGGCCGAGTTCGCTGAGCACTTTTTCGGCGTCGATGAGATCCACCGGCTTGTCCTGCAACTTGGGGTCAACCAGCAGACCGTGGACGAGGAACAGGGGCGCCGCTGCATACGACGCGAAATGAATCCATTTCCAGATGCGATTGGAAAATCGGTGACGCACCCCAGCCGTGGACGTGATGACGACGGTCAGAAAGCCATAGAAGGCCAAAGCGCCCAGGCAGTAGAAATACCGCTGATGGGGAGCCGTTAAGGGAAAGAGAAGATCCCGAACTCGAAAATGTTCCTGTTTGGCAAGCAGCAGCAGCGCCGGATGCAGCGCCGCAAGACTCAAGCCAATGTAGGCCCCGTACTGATGCAAAGTATAGACATCCAGGCCCCGCAACCAAGGCGGCAATCGTTTCCAGACAAGTGTCGTTTTGTACTTGGCAGATAGCAGAATGCCGAGCAGCAGATTGAGCGTGAGCACCGCCGTCGCGATCAGGCCAACGGTCGATGAAAGACCGACAAAATCGGTTCCGGTTTGATTGAGAGCAGGCATCCCGCAAAAGTCTCCATGGAACAAAAAGACAATGCCCCGGCTCGCCGTTGCGAACCGGTAATCCAACGACAGCTACAGGGATGAGGTTTAGATGCGGAGCGAGAAGAGTGCCGGAACCGGGCCGGAATCCAGCTCGAAACATCCTGTTTTAATGGGATGCAAGGAGAGGCCATTGAACCCGGTCAGCCCGGAGGTGAGCGGATACAGAAACTTCAGTGCCCCGATCGTACATCTAGTGAGCACGAACAGGGAACCGAGGCAGGTTGCGAGGAAAAGCAGCGACAGGACGGTGTCATTCCCCGTCTGCGGGATGTTATCCGACCCGTCGATCATCTCATAGCCCGGCCCGGCCAGCAGAATGATGGCGAGCACAAGCAAAATCGAGATGATGGCCGCACGGCGCACGATCGAAGTATAACGCGAGAGTGCCGCCGCTCGGTTTGGTCACTTGTGATGGCCGGACAAAAAAGCAGCGGTGCGCGTGCTCCATTTGTGCTCCGTTAGCGAGCTGAGCGGAGCATGGTGTTGAAACCCGCGTATTCTCTATCGCCAGAACGAGGTGATGAAGCCTTGTTTCCAGTCCACCTGGTTCCATTCCCATGGCAGCAGTTCACCCAGCCGGACGCCGGTGAAGTAGGCAGTCACGAAAGCGCTTTGAGGAGATCGGGAAGCCCATCCCGCAACTTGGCGTGAAGCCTTGACGTCCAAAAAACTGACCAATTTGTTGAGGGCGCGGACTTTTGAACCGGTCGCCCGTTGACCCAGCAGCGACCTACCAGACTTCGCCGCGTTGGACGATTGTGCCGGAACCTTAAGGGCTTGTGGCACGTGGACGGCTTCTAAAGCTACTGAATTTGAATGGTGCGGAGAGGGGGACTTGAACCCCCACGAGATTACTCCCGCTAGCACCTCAAGCTAAGAACACTCGCAGCCTTCGAGAAGAGCGCATCCCGACGCCAATGCGGGCGGGTCGCAGGCTTTCCCAGACCTTGCGGTAGCCTTCACCATTGGAAGAGGCTGGCCTCGATTGGCGCTCCGAATCTGCGGCAGAAGGTCCGCATCCGACAGGCATTTGGCGCCCAAAAGTAGTAGCCACGCGGAGGTGGCGGAATGGCAGAGGCACGATGCCGCGCTGGTGCTGGCTAACGAGTTCCAGTTCTTCCATTTGCTGCAGAAGCTGTTGCGGACCAATACCAAGATCCTTATAGCAGGGACGAACGACCGGAGTTAATTCGCCGGCAGTCCGTTTTACGGAGCCCTGGGTTCAACGCGATCGGTTCGGCAGTTAGAACACAAGCTTCAGTCCGAGTTCACCCACACGTGGCGTCTGCGCTCCCAGAATCCGCCCGAAGTTGACGCTGGAGAAGTTGGTATCCGGATTGTTCAGCCGTGTGTGGTTGGTCGCGTTATAAAACTGCGCCCGGAACTGAAGGTTTCCGCGTTCCGTGATCCTGAAATTGCGGAACAGACCTGCATCAAGGCTGTAAGCGCCGGGCCCACGCAGGTTGTTTATCCCACTGGTGCCGAAGGTGCCAAGGGCAGGCAGAGCGAAGGCACTCTTGTTGAACCAGGCCGTGAGTTCTTCCTGGCGTGATCGGCCCCCGGGCAGCCGCGGGTCACCGATAAGGTCGGCGGTGTCGAGGTTTTGTCCCCTCAAAGAACGATCCTGGCCTGCGCGCACCGTCAGGGGAGCACCGCTCAAGGCGTAGAAGATGCCGCTCAACTCCCACCCGCCGACGAGGGCCTGCGCGATGCCCGTGGTTCCAAAGGAGGGCAGGTTCCACACCGAAGAAATTGAGAGGACATGGGTGCGATCTTCGCCCAGCACCCCTCGATCCAGGTTCCAGTTCAGCGGGTTGCGATTCCCAAGCGATCCCTCGCCCTGACCCGCAACAAGGCCAGTGTTCTTCGAAAGTGTGTAAGCACCCAGCACTGTAAATCCACCGCTGAGGCGCTTGTTGACGGTGATCTGCATCGAATGGTACTGAGAATAGCCCACCGTCGACTCGTCCTCAATTACGCCGAATTGTGGATACAGCCGCCGGCTTTGCGTGTTGCCCACCGTTGCTCCGGGGCTGTAGACGGCAGGGTTGATGTTGTGCGACCCAAACAGCCGGGAGCTTTTGGACCCTATGTATGCCGCTGCAGTAACGATGTTCCAGGGCAACTGGCGCTGGATATTGAAGTTCCACTGCTGCGTATATGGAGTCCGAAAATCCTCATTGAAGCTGGTGGTTGCACCCGGAGTAATGAACTGAAATGCACGCCGCTGTTCAGCCGTTCGGGGCGTCTGAAACGGGAAGTAACTTGCACCTCCGTACGGGTTGCTCAAATTCACATCGAAGACGCTGATGTCCACTACAAAAGGCTGGATGAGCGGAAACCGGTTCAAATTGATGGACCGGATGACATCGTAGAAGATACCGTACCCGCCTCGAAGCGCTGTCCGACCATCACCGGTCAGATCATACGCGAATCCAAAACGCGGCGCTATGTTCCACCAGCGCTTCTCCGCAACATTCTCCGGAAGCTGGGGATCGCCCTTGAAGAGCAAACCCGTGGGAGCGGTCGGAAAGATGGTGGATTGCTGGCCCGGCCGGAACGCAGACAACTTTCCGCTCAGCTCGTTGAAATGGAGGTTGGGCTCCCAACGCACTCCGTAGTTCAACGTGAGCCGCGGGTGAACCTTGAAATCGTCCTGCGCGAAGAAATGCCAGAGAGTCTGCCGCAGGTTGTTCGACAGCGTTGATACCTGTCGCAGGGAGTTTACGCGGCCAAGCAACAGATCGGCCAAGGCATCGCCGGTTGCGAAGCCGTTGAAGCTGAGATTGCCGCGAGAGAAGAACTCGTTGATTTGGTTTACCTGATACCGCGAAATCTGAGCACCGGCGCGAATCGAGTGACGCCCTGTTGTCCAGCTAAGCGTTTCATCCAGGTTGTATGAATTCCGCGCGAGGTCCCAGAACGTTCCATTCGCGGCGGTGAAGTACCCGCTTACAGCGATGTTCTGCCAACCCTGGATTCCGGGGGCTGCGTCGGGGATATTCGCGCCCAGTGCCGGCCAGGCAAACCGGGGAGCGGGAATCACGTCTGATTTGACGCGATTGAAGGTGATCGTGAAGGAGTTGAGCATGCCAGGGCTGAAGATGTGGGTTTCGTTGATGAGAGCGCTGTGCCGCGCGAAACCCTGATTGATGCCCCAGCCGGGAAAATTACCCGCAGGTCCAAAGATCTGGTCTTTATTGTTCAGGTAACGCACAAACGCGCGATCACGGGTACTGAAATCGTGGTCAACCCGGGTGACGTACTCGTTTCCATTCAATGGCCGGTTGAGGGGCGTGACGAAGTTGAACGTTCCGAAGTTTGGGAGTGGAACGTAGGTCTCAAGGAATCGAAGTGCAACCGGGTTCAAGCGCTCAGGAGGAATCCGGTTACCGGGGAAAGGCTGGCCAGTCTGGGGATCGCGAATGGTGCGCGTGAGTTCGGAGAAATCTCCGGTGCGCATGCGCGCTGTGGGTACGGTAGCGGTGCTGGTGTTGGTTGTCCCGCGCTCCCGCGTGCTTTGCCACGCACAAAAGAAGAATGTCTGATTGCGGCGCACAGGACCACCGACATGTGCACCGAACTGATTCCGCT